>JAQVPO010000024.1 GCA_028702015.1 Synergistaceae bacterium
GGTGCATGAATGCGGCGTTGGCATCTCCTTCTACTCCCAGTTCCTCAAGAAGAAGTCCTTCTCCGACTTCATGCTTTATCATGCCTTTTTCAGGCGATGTGCAGACAGCTATTATTTTTCCCGAGATATTCTCCTTATTCTGCAGCACGATGGTCCTCGCTGACAAATATCTCTTCTTCCTCTTCATGACCCTGTCCGGCACCTTCGCCGCATGAACCTCCGCATGCAGTACAGGTCGTATTGGCTTTAAAACCTTCAGGGTGTTTGCCTGTCTTGCGCTTGAAATAATCAGCGACAGCTGCTTCTATCCCTTCCTGGGCCAGGAGCGAACAGTGAAGCTTTGCGGGAGGCAAACCGCCAAGCGCTTCTGCTACGTCTTTGTTGTTTATCTTGAGTGCTTCCGCGATAGGCTTGCCCTTTACCATTTCTGTTATCATCGAGCTGGTTGCTATTGCTGCCGCGCAGCCGAATGTTTCGAACTTGATGTCTTCAATGATCTCCTGGTCGTTTATTTTGAGATATATTTTCATTACGTCGCCGCATTTCGGATTTCCAACTTCTCCGATTGCGTTGGCGTCATCAAGCTTGCCTGCGTTTCTTGGGTTCATAAAGTAATCTACTACTTTATCACTGTACATAGTTTAACATCTCCTTCGTCAGGGACATTCAAAGTATACTAATTATTCTTGTAGAAAGGTGACATAGAACGCAGCTTTTCCACTATCGGCGGGAATTTTTCCAGAACATAGTCTATGTCTTCGTCATTTGTATCTTTGCTGAGAGTTATCCTTACTGAACCGTGTGCAGTAGAGTGGTCAAGCCCCAGAGAGAGAAGCACGTAGCTAGGCTCAAGACTGCCGGAGGTGCAGGCTGAACCGCTGGAAACACCTATGCCTGCGGCATCCAGCAGCAGGAGCATTCCTTCGCCCTCTACATATTTTACGCAGATGCTTGCATGATAGGGCAGTCTCTTTGTCCTGTGTCCCGTCAGTATTACCTCAGGGATTCTTTCCATAAGCCCGTCAATGAGTTTATCACGCAGACGTATTTCGTTGTCAATTTCACCATTTGCCAGGCGGTTTGCGGCAAGTTCAGCCGCCATTCCGAATCCTGCCAGCCCCGGAGTGTTCTCTGTGCCTGAACGAAGTCCGAATTCCTGACCTCCGCCGTGTATAACAGGGATAAGCTTTATGCCTTTCCTGACATAAAGGGCGCCTACCCCTTTGGGACCGTACATTTTATGTGCCGCCATGGTCATCATGTCGATTGGAAGATCCTTCAAGTCTATTTTTACGTGGCCTGCTGCCTGTACTCCGTCGGTGTGGAAAAGCACTCCGTGTCTGCGGCATACTTCGCCAAGTTCGGCAACAGGTTCTATCGTTCCGATCTCATTGTTTGCGAACATGACAGAGGCAAGGATAGTGTCAGGTCTTATCGCAGCTTCAAGTTCCTTTGGATCGACCATACCTGTTTTATCTACAGGAAGTATCGTATATTCATATCCGTTCTTCCCCAGCCACCTTACTGTGTCCAGAAGGGCGTGGTGCTCAATTGAACTGGTTATTATGTGTCTGCCTTTATCCTTAAGGGCCCATGCAGTGCCCTTTATAGCCAGGTTGTCAGCTTCGCTTCCGCCCCCGGTGAAAATGATATCCTTGGGCTCTGCTCCGATAAGTCCGGCAACCTGTGTTCTTGCTTTGTCTACGCATTTTCTTGCATCTCTTCCCCATGCGTGGAGACTGTTCGGATTCCCATACTCTTCAGAAAAATAGGGGAGCATGGCTTCAAGTACTTTCTTGTCGACCTGTGTTGTTGCTGAATTGTCCAGATAAACTTTACGCGGTGTCATAACAAGTCACCTCTTGATAGGATTTAGATTTTATCTTTTTTTCTATTGCAGCTGCACTGAGGCACTCTGCAAATATTTGATGACTGATCGACGAGATCCTTAAAGGTAGTCCCGTCATAAACGCTTTCCAGCGCGGCTCTTGCTTTGTCCCAAAGGGGCCTGAAGACGCAGTCGCTGTAAAAATCGCAGTCGTCATCAACGCGGGTCGTGCATTCAACAGGTCCAAGCGGTCCCTGAACGAATCTTATGACCTCACCTACGGTGATATTATCAGAGCTTTTCAGAAGATAATATCCTCCGTCTTTCCCTCTGACGGAATCTACAATTCCTGCGCCTTTGAGACTGTTGAGGATATTTTCAAGGAAACGGACCGGAATAGACTGTGCTTCAGCGATCGCCCCTATCTTACAGGGTCCCTCGTCCTGATGAAGCGCAAGCTCATATATAGCCCTCAGAGCGTATTGACATTTCTGTGAAATTGCCATAATCCTCACCATCCCTACCAAGCTAGTGAAGATTACTATCTTTTTATGATGTTGTCAATACATAAAATACCTGTATATAAAAAAAGATTTTTATATGATAGGTTCTGCACTCAGAAGTCCGCTGGATGACAGGAAAGCGGCGGACCCATTATTAAGGGGCCGCCGCTTTGTAATTTTTTCGGATTCGTATCCGGGCATGTATTTTAAAATTTACTGCTTCATTGACTTGCCTGCAAAATAGTGGAGGTTAAGATTCTTTGAAAGACACTCAAGGAGGTGCATTCCGCCCACGCTGTTACCCTTCTGGTCCAGCGATGGGTTGAAAACACCTATTCCCATTCTGCCTTCAACGGCGGAGAGTATTCCCCCCCCGACTCCGCTTTTTGACGGGATGCCTACTTTGATTGCAAACTCGCCTGAACCGTCATACATCCCGCATGTTACCATAAAGGTTTTTACGATCCTGACTATCCAGCTTTCGACAAGCCTGTCTCCGCTTATCGGATCTACTCCGTCATTTGCAAGGACCATTCCCCAGTTGGCAAGATCTTCGGCAGTTACGTTTACAGAGCACATCCTGAAATATAGGTCAAGGGCTTCTTCAGGATCCCCTTCAATTATATTTTCACTCTTCATCCAGTATGCCATTGAGCGGTTTCTCATGCCTGCACGTTTTTCTGAGAGGTAAACGTCAGAGTTAAGGTAGATGTCTTTGTTCAGACAAATTTTTCTTGCAAGCTCAATGTAAAGTTCAAAGGGGTCCTCGCCTGGAATGCAGCTGGCTGTAGCTATCGCACCGGCGTTTATCATAGGGTTCAGCGGGTGAGGCGTTTTTGTTTCAAGTTTTACTATCGAATTGAAAGAATCTCCTGTGGGTTCAAGTCCTACCTTGCTGAAGACTTTGTCATAACCGGCTGTCTGCAGGGCAAGAGTCAAAGATATCGTCTTTGAGATGCTCTGCATCGTAAAGGGCTCATGCCAGTCCCCTGCAGAATAAGTTTCTCCTGTAACGGTCTTTATGCAGACTCCTATGTGTTCGGGATTTGCTTTGGAGAGCTCTGGAATGTATGTGGCGACCCGTCCTGTTTTTGTAAACCGCTTTCCCTTATTCAGCGCCTTTTCCAGAGTCTCCTCTATGAACCCGCGCTCATGCTTTGCGCAGGCAGAGAATTTACGTTCCGAACTAGAAACCTGTCTCATCTGGCGAACGGAAGAGCAGCTCATAGCTTCCGGGCATGATCAGTTTTTTTCTGAGCTGTATCTGGGGCATTCCAAGTACCACTATGCCTGAAGACGGGTCCAGATGGTATTTCTGTGCATCCTCAACTGGATCGAATCCTATTGAAGTCCCGGGCGGTATGATGTTGTGCGCCTCAACTATGACCCTGCGCAGCCTGCAGTTTTCGCCGATCTCAACGTTTTGTCCTATAATGCACTCTTCAACAACAGCTCCCGGTTTTATAACGCAATTACGCGACAGGACGCTTTTTCTGACATATGCCCCGAGGACACGGCTTGCCTCGGCCCGGAGACATCCGTCTACAGAACATGAATGATCTGAGGCAGGATAGGTGAATCCGGGCGGATCCGAATAAGATACTGTCCTTATGGGCCATTGCTGGTTGAAAAGGCTCAGCTCCGACGGATGCTTGAGAAGATCCATCTGGGCTTCCCAGTAGGCCTTTATACTTCCAACGTCTTTCCAGTAAGGACGGTCGTTCCCCGGGAGTACGTTTGTGGAGAAGTCATATGCCATCACTTTCTGGGATTTATACAGCAATGGTATTATATCCTTGCCGAAATCGTGGGAGCTCTCTTTTATTTCGTTGTCTGAAATGACAGATTCTTCCAGTGTTTCTCTCTCGAAAATATAGTTGCCCATTGATACGAAGCTGAACCCGGGTCTTCCGGGAATCTCGGGAGGTGCTGACGGCTTTTCTACGAAATCAATGATCTGTCCTGTCTCATCTGTCGCTATGCATCCGAACTGGCTGGCTTCAGAAGAAGGCACTACGTATGCCGCAACAGTAACGTCGGCTTTCTTCTCCATATGGTACTGGAGCATCTGTTCAACGTCCATCTTGTAGACATGATCCGCTGCGAAAATGCATATTCTGTCTGCATTGAAAAGTGTAACCAGATGAAGGTTCTGGAAAATGGCATCTGCTGTGCCCTCATACCAGCGTTCTCCGTCCCACATCTGTGCAGGCACGACATTTACGAAAAAGTCGCGTCCGCGGAGAGCGCTTCCAAACTGCCACCCTTTGCCGATGTGTTCATGCAGTGACTGGCTTTTGAACTGTATCAGACAATAAATTGAAAAAAGACCGCTGTTCACCATATTGGAGAGCGCAAAATCTATGATCCTGTATTTTGCTGCGAAAGGAACCGCAGGTTTTGCCCTGTATTTTGTAAGCGGCATCAGCCGTTCTCCCTTACCTCCTGCAAGCACCATGCCCAAAACCCTTCCATATTTTCCATGGATCATCTTAACTCCTCCTTAAAAACCTTTTTAACGATGCTTTGCCATTGGGGGACAAAAGTCAGTCATTTCCGGATCATGCAGTGTTAAGAATCACAGATAAAGTGCTGATACTACATAACAATTATAGCCTATATAAATATAAACGAGATCTTTTTACAAAGGGTTTGTATCACAAAAGTTGCATATATGTAAAAAATCAGTCTGATGTCAGGATATCCCTATATAGTTCTGCGTAGCTTTTTGCCGAATTATCCCATGAAAAATCTGAGCTCATGGCATTTTTGATTATGCTCTCCCATCTTGGAATGTCTTTTTTTGCCGACAGTGCCCTTTCGATGGCCTTTTCAAGTTCCTCTGCAGTGAAGTCCTTGAAAAGAAATCCGGTGCCGTCAGGAGATCCATCCGCGTCTATGACTGTGTCAGCAAGTCCTCCTGTTGCCCTTGCAACAGGGATAGTGCCGTAAGCAAAGGCTATCAGCTGAGAGAGTCCGCATGGTTCGAAGAGGGATGGCATCAGAAGAATATCTCCTCCGGCATATACAATATGCGCCTTGCCTTCATTGAATTCCAGAATAGTGTGTACGGCTCCCGGATATTCCTTCTGGAACTCTTGTATCTTTCTTGTGTAAAAGTCGCTTCCTGATCCGACTATTACACATCTGGCCTTATGGGCTAAAAATGGCTTTACCGCATCAAGCATTATGTCTATGCCCTTTTGTTCTGTCAGCCTTCCCACAAAAATTAAAATTGGCTTGCTGTTTTCCTTCCAGCCGCATTCCTTTAAAAGGGCTTCCCTGCACTCTTTTTTCCCCGACATGTCATTCAGGCTGTAATTGGCAGGCAGCAGCCGGTCTGTTCCGGGGCTCCAGACATCGTAGTCTATTCCGTTGATTATTCCGCGAAGTTTGTTTTTGTTGGCAACTATAACACCATCAAGACCAAAACCTCCGTTTGAAGTCTGGATGTCCCAGGAATAGTTTGGGCTGACTGTCGTGAAGGCTTCGCAGGTCATTATTGCGCCCTTCATCATATTCAGATGTCCAAAGAATTCCATGCTCTCAGTGTCAAGGTTGGAATATGCCTTCGGGTCGAATCCCCAGCCGTCAAGGACAGAATGGTCGATTATCCCCTGGAAGGCCAGGTTGTGGATCGTAAATACGGTATCGTAATCTCCGTTGAAGTACGAATAATACCGGTGCCACTTCAGGGCTGCTGAAACAGGGGCCGTGGTCCAGTCATGGGTGTGGAGGAACTGGGGCTTCCATCCGGTCAGTCTCAGAAGCTCGAAAGGTGCAAAAGATAGGAACATGAAGGGAAGCACTGTTTCAGAGTCCAGTTTTTCAGGATAGATACAGGGATCAGAGAATAGCTCAGGCTGGTCGAGCAGGTATATGTGAAGCCCGTTTACTTCAGCCTCAAGGACAGATGCAGTATAGGCACGCCAGTTCAGTGCTACGCTTATCTCTCCCAGCGGTTCTTTTTTCAGCTTTCCAATCGCTTCGGCCTTCTCTATTACCCCTGGCCATGCAGGCATAAGCACTCTTGCATCTATACTCTGTTTTCTGAGCGCCTTAGGAAGGGTGCCTACAACATCCCCAAGGCCGCCCTTTTTAGCAAGCGGAGAACACTCGGGAGCAATGTGAAGCACCTTGAGCGTAAAATGTTTATAGGCGATCATTTTTTAAAGGCCCCTGAATACTGTTCCGTAAGCTTTCTCGCAATACTCCCTTACTACCCTGTGTGTGTTGAAGTAGCTGGCGTTGATCGAGATAGCAAGCTTCATCATTCTTATCCATCTTGGCCTGTTGTTGTAATAGAGCGGAATTATCCTGTTCTGGAGCTTCCTGTAGAGATCCTCCGCGTCCTCTGCTTCGTTGTATCCTTTCATGTCATCAGGCCCCGGTTCCGGTCCTATAGCCCAGCCTGTATGGCCTTCTATGCAGCCCTCGATCCACCATCCGTCAAGAACAGAAAAATTCATTATACCGTTGTGTACGCATTTCATGCCGCTGGTACCGGATGCCTCCCTTGGCCTTACCGGCGTGTTGAGCCATAGGTCCACTCCTGATGTTATGAGTTTCGCAGGGGCTATATTGTAATTCTCGATAAAGACCACAGGTATGGTTTTACCCAGTTCTTTCGATATGCTGTATATCTTCTGCAGTATATCCTTGCCTGGCTCGTCATGAGGATGGGCCTTTCCGGAGAATATGAACTGTATCCTGCCGCTTCCTATTTCCAGAAGTCTCTTTATATCGGTAAACACGAGGTCAGCCCTTTTGTAAGTTGCAGCCCTCCTGGCAAAACCTATTGTGAGTATCTCAGGATCCAGTTCTTTTCCTGTCTCCTTGCGGACCATATCAAAAAGTTTGAGCTTTGCAGTCTGGTGAGCCTCCCATATCTCTTCGTTAGGGATCTGTATAGCCTGCATCAGCCTGTTCGTGTTTGAACGCCAGCCCTGGATATACTTGTCGTACAGCGCTGCGAATGATTCGCATGTCCATGTTGTCGAGTGGACTCCGTTAGTCACCCAGTCTATCGAATCAGAATTGAACATAGCTCTGCTTACCTCTGCATGCTTCTTGGACACGCCATTGACATACCTGCTGAACTTGAGCGCAAGATCCGTCATGGAGAGTCCGCTGCCGCCTACTGTGCTCTTCAGCTTTTCGATGAAAGTGCTCTCAATTACCTCGTTGATCAGGTCATAAGAGAAGAAGTCGTGCCCTGCTTCAACAGGGGTATGCGTTGTGAAAACGACCTGATTGCGGATCTTGTTAAGATCCGGATACCCCTGCTCTCTCAGCAGTTCAAGTGTAATAAAGCCGGCATGCCCCTCGTTCAGGTGGAACGTTTTTACATTTCGATAACCCAGATCACGGAGTATCCTCAGGCCGCCGATCCCGAGGATAAGCTCCTGGCAGAGCCTGTATCTGTTATCTCCGCCGTACAGTTCATCAGTCAGTGCCCTGTCCTCAGCGGTGTTTTCTGGCAGGTCTGTATCAAGGAAGAGGATCGGGATGGGGTGACCGGAATCTCCGATTATCGTATAGGACCATACGCCGACAGAGACGCTTCTGCCGTTCATTACGACAGATACCCTGTTGGGGAGCTGAGTAAGAAGCTCCGTCGGATCCCAGTCAACCGGTCTTTCTGTCTGACGCCCCTGCTCGTTTATTTTTTGCGCAAAATATCCTTTCTTGTAAAGCAGTGTCATTCCTACCATGGGTACTCCGAGATCAGCCGCGCTCTTAAGTATATCTCCGGCCAGTATCCCAAGTCCGCCTGAATAGGTGGGGATCTCAGGAGTAAGGCCTATCTCCATTGAAAAATATGCTACGTTCCTGAATGCCGGATCTCTTTCAAGTGTCGATAGGATCGATTGGGCAAGATTTCCCCCGTAATTCATGTCTGTCATATTTTCTCCTCCAAAATTGGTGCCTTTAACCTCTGGCATTGCCTGTTTTTCTGCTATATTCAGTGTCCCGTCGGCATTCTTATAGTTTCTGCTGTCGGCGTACACGTGGATTTTTGAATTTATTTCCTGCTTTGCGATCATTCCTGCATCAGGATATTTTTTATCGTTGCCCCTGGCTTTCTGCAGATCTGCCAGTAAATCTGTCATAAAATCTTTTCCTGCAGCTTCAGATGCCAGTTGAGCGGCCCTCGCTGCGAAGCAGATGATCTGCCTTGTTTCTACGCCTGAAATATCATTGAAAAACCATCCGCATGAAGTGAACATAAACATGCGCATTCGTTCCGCTTCAAGCATAGAGAGTATAGAGTCCCCCTCTTTTCCGCCTATGCCTCCCAGATGTTTTGAAAGGAATTCGATCCCTGCTTCGTGAGTTTGCTTTCGGCTTGCTTTGGATGACATGAAGTATTCTATAGATAAGTTCCTAAGATTCCACGGATCAAAGTAAGGCGAAACTGTTTCAAAAAAGACTTCGTCTATCCTGCCTGCCAGCCTGTCAAAGGCTGCTCTCAGAGGCGCACGCCATGACTGGTTCCAGCCCGGCTCTCCCCCTGTGCTGCACCCGCAGTCGCTTCTCCATCGTTCTATTCCATGCACGCAGGACCACGACGATTTTTCTTTTATGCGGCACTCGTGTCTGGCTGGGTATTTTTCCAGAAAAGCTCCTATGTCCGGCAGAGAAACTTCGCGGTCCTGGTCCAGTCTTTCAAAGAGACGAGCCAGTGCCATTTCTCCGAATTTATGGTGATGTCCGTATGTTTCACCGTCTGTGGCAACTACAAGGAGTCTTTCTCCAGAACGGACATTTACAGCGTTTACCAGTGCATCCCGAAACCTGTCCCCGTTTTCCAGCAGGCCCCCGAACGCTATCTCGTGGGCAAGTTCTCCGTGGTAGAAAACTATCGTAATGGTTCTGCCAGAAGGCAGCCTGCAGATATATGGCAGTGTTACGTCAAGGCCGTTTCCGTAAGGAGTCTCTTTCCATATCCCGTCCATGCAGACAGCGCTGCATTGTCTCGGAGCGAGGATAGTGAAAGCAATGCCGTTTTTGCTGAGGACCTCAAGCGTTGCAAGATCGACCGCTGTCTCCGGAAGCCACATGCCCTTGGGGCTTCTGTTAAATCTGTATTCAAAATCTTTTATTCCCCAAATGACCTGGGTCTCCTTGTCTTCTGCGGAAGCAAGCGGCATGATCATATGGCTGTAGCACTGGGAGAGAGCTTTTTTGCCGGATTCTCTTATTATTAAATCAAGCGCAGGCTCCTCTTTCTCTATCCATCTGTGAAGGGTAGGGCCAAAGTTGAAGCTGAGGTGGGAATAGTTGTTTATGACAGAAACGATACGCCCGTCTGGCCCAAGTATTTTGGCCGCACTGTTTGGCTTGTAACACTCGCTGGTTATCCTCTGGTTCCAATCGTGTGCAGGTGATGCTGTCGGATCTGCCGGTACCGCGTCCAGCCATGGATCTTCGCGCGGCGGCTGGTAGAAATGTCCGTGAACAGCGATATTAAACAACTGACTATCACCTCCGTAGGGGTATGCCGGTCAGTCCGGCAATATGATTATACTATGAGAAGAGACAATTGCCACGGAGGCTATGCAGCATTAAATAGCCTGAATGTCACCCTATGTACTGCTACTCTTG
>JAQVPO010000025.1 GCA_028702015.1 Synergistaceae bacterium
GCCTGAGCTCATTCCATACTTCTACGACAGCACCGTCAGGAGTGGAAACGATTATTATGTCGGAGGAGGCCGCAAGGTCAGGCTTGACAGCAAAGGCCTCTGATGATGTTATTTCAGCGGCTGAAAGAGCTGACGCCTCGCTCCGGCTTAAGTACCCCGAAATTTTCAGTCCTTTGCTTCTAAAGTATGCTCCCAGGGATACGCCTGCTTTTCCTGCTCCGATAAACCCTATGCGCATTCTCTTTTCATCATCCAACCAGACACTCCTCCCTTCATTTTCAGAAAAAATACTCTGCCAGATCAATTTAAAAACAATAGCACAGATAACGCCGGAGGGGCAACGTTTATGTTAGAGACAAAATGTAAGCATACATAAGGGGCGGATCCATTGGGATCCGCCCCTGGGTTGTAAATATTATATGCCCGATTATCAATCCCGGCGTTTATCAGGCATGAACCAGGCTGCCGCCATGAATATCATTCCCATGACAAGAAGGCCCGAATAGCCTATCTCCGTTACCGAAGGATATTTTTCCGATATTTTGAAAAGAGTGAGCTTTCCAAAATTCATAGCTTTGAAAATACCCATATCGACAAAACCTTTATACATAAAGGAAAAAACTAGAGCTCCTATTATCCCTCCGACTGCTATCATCAGCGCCTGTTTATACACATTGGTGCCTATTGCGGCAAAAGATGTTCCAGGACAGGACCCCACCATACCGAAGCCGACTCCGAAGATAAGACCTCCGATAATGACACCTAAGTGCATCGTCTTGACACTGAGATGTGATAGGTTAAGGATACCCGCCATATTGAAAACAAAAAGCAGTACATTTGATAACCCTATGGCAAAGAGTATGATCTTAAAAATCGTATAATCCTCCAGCCTCAGCATCTGGCGCATTCTGACAGGGCTTGCCGCATCAGAGAGATAGAGTGCGGCTCCAAAAAATGTTCCTGTTGCAAGACAGATAAAAAGATCCATCATGAAACCTCCTATCCCAGCTTTTTCAATGATTTAGCTACCGGGATCGCAACGGCAAACGCACATGCCGCAAAGACAAAACCGCTAACGCTTCCCTGCATGATCCCGCTCATCATGTGACCGCTCGTACAGCCGTCTGCAAGTCTGGCACCAAAGACAAATATAAAACCGCCAGCCAGCTCGCGTATGTAGTATTTCTCCACAGCAGACTTAACTCCCGCCTGCCTGAGCGCCTCCTGCTGGGTCTTCTTCCTCTTATTGGGATCCAGTGTCCACGCGATAAAACCACCGAGAGGTATCGCAAGCAAAAATACCATTGCAAAATTCAGCGGATTCTTTATGCTTTTCGCAAGAGACCCTTCGCTTTTGTCATAATAAGCATTAGTACTGCGGTAACCGCTCTTGCGTGAACTATCTTCTGTTATGACTGACGGATCAATAACGCTGTGGATCATCCCGCCTATCATCGAAAACTGCGTTGATACACCTACCGGTTTGATCACGAGAACTGAAACTGCAAAGACAAGACCAAGAAAAATAGCTTTGAATACCCAGCTGCGTGAATTTCCATTCATTTCTTTTTCCCGCCTCCTTAAATGATTCAGGTTTATTTGATTGAATATTACCTCATACTGAGACCAGTGTATGTGACCAAATCACATAAATGCTGATCTCATATTCTGACATCGTAACTTATATTTAATTTTCTCATTATATTTTGTTTTGCTAAAATACCGTCTTATTTGTATAATAATTAAGCATAAAATAGTCTGGGCGGATCTTTTAGAATCAAACTTTCAAAAAACTTCAAAAACATCTGCTCCATTATTCACCCCAGCTTTAATAAGCCAAAGTATCACAAACAGAAAGTATGATTTTTGATTCTTTTTTATCCAGAAAAATTTCAGTGAGGAGAGATGCGTATGAACACGCCGCGTTTAATGATTTGTGGCATCGTCATATTAATAAGTCTTTTAATGTTAAAAGAAGGCTGTGCAGGTGAAACTATGGCTCACACAAAACCAACCTCTCATCGTCCAGATTATTCATCAAAATCATCCTGGGCCAATATTCCGGAAGCCATTGATCATCCCGCAGATGTATTTTATGTTTTTCCTACTATCTACTCTGAAGAAACACCATTGAATATGGATATTATGAACCGGCCTGATCTTCAGTCTAAGGCAAAAGGATTAATGATCGCTCAGGCTGGAGTCTACTCATCTTCGGCAAACCTCTTTGCACCTTTCTACAGACAGACCAGCTTTGTAGCACTAAACCCTGATGAAGATATGTATTCAAACAAATATTTCAGGATAGGAGCAGACGATGTTGCTGACGCTTTTGAATATTATATAAAGAACCTAAATCAGGGCAGACCCTTCATTCTGGCGAGCCACAGTCAAGGGTCTTTGGTTATGATAGATCTGATACGCAATAAAATGAAGGCCCCGGAGCTTCAGAAAAAGATGATCGCAGCTTATTTGATCGGATATTCTGTAATGCCGGACGATTTTCAAAAGTATCCGTGGATGAAACCCGCAAAGGGCGCAAAAGATGCTGGCGTAGTAATTTCCTATAATACCCAGGCCCCGGGCGCGGTGGGATCACCAGTGCTTAGACCCGGAGCCTTCTGCATCAATCCCCTGAACTGGAAAACTGACGGCACACCAGCCGGACCGGAAATGAATCTGGGAGCAGTCTTCTTTGACGATTTTACAGGGACTCTGAAGAAAGAAGTCCGCCACTACACCGGCGCACGCATCAACACAGATACCGGAGCTCTTGAAACAACTCCTCCAGATTACAGGGAGCTTGATCTGGGACACTTCCCTGATGGGGTGCTGCACAAATTTGACTACGCCTTTTGGTATAGAAATCTCGAAAAGAATGTCGCCCAGAGGGTCAAATCATATTTATTAAAGAATAAAAACAAATAAGCATTCATCACAGCAACAGCTTATTTCCTCTATCGCATATCCAAAAGAAGTAGGATCACAAAAGATAACAAGCAATTTGAAAAAATATAAAGAACCTTTCTTTGCAGAACAGTTTAAAATCACAGAAGCCGGCCCCTGCCGTATGTTTAATACGTCAGGGAGCGGCTCCTGGTTTTTGAGATCAGACCCTAATCACTATTTCTTTTTCAGCTGGCGGACAACATCTATCACTGTTCCGTCACGCCACTCAACAACACCTATTATACGGTCCTCGGTTTCTACCGGATCTGTGGGACCGGACATCTTATGTGCCCTTGAAACCAGTTCATCCATCGAAACAACAGGAAGCCCCTTGACTGCTGAGCATGCATCAAGAAGGTCTTTGCGCTTCGGGTTGATCGTTATGCCGTATTCGGTAACGATCGCATCAACGACCTCACCGGGGGTCGTAACGCTGTAGACTCTGTCCGTAACACAAGGGATGCGCCCGCGGAGCAGAGGCTGGGCTATTATCGTAAGTTTAGCGCCGGCAGCCGTATCCTGGTGTCCGCCCGTGCCGTGCAGGAGGGCTCCGTCAGCTTCGGTGTTGACATTGGCGTTGAAATCAACATCAACTTCCGTAGCTCCAAGGATAACTACATCAAGCATATTGACTGCCGCACCTGAGTTCCATGGATTTGCATACCAATCGGCTGATATTTCGATATGCTTCGGGTTTTCACCGATCGAGCGGACTGCCTCGAGATCAAAAGACTGCACGTCCATAAGCCTTTCGACCAAGCCCTCTTTCAACAGCTCAACAAAATATCCGGTTATGCCTCCAAGGCCGAAGCTTCCCTTGATCCCCTTCTTTATCATGGCTTCCTTCATGAAAGCAGTAACTGCCAGAGGTATGCCGCCTGCACCTGTCTGGAAGGAGATCCCTTCTTTGAAGTAGGGACTTGCTTCAATAAGCTCTGATGCATACTTCGCGATAAGAAGGCGAAGAGGATCCCTCGTTACCTTTGTAGTGCCTGAAACTATGCCGGCAGGATCTCCTATGCTCGGGACCTCTACTACTATGTCAACATTGAGCTGCGACATTGAGATCGGAGCTGCAGGATAGGGCTGGAGGTTATCTGTAATGGCAACAACAAAGTCAGCATACTGTGCATCTGTAAAAGCGTATCCGAGTGAACCGCATGCGGATTTTCCCTGAGTACCGCAGATATTTCCATATTTATCCGCTGTCGGGGCCGCAATAAAAGCAACATCTATGTGGACATCACCGGCAGCAACTGCGCGGGGACGGCCGCCGTGGCTCCTGAGTACTACAGGAACCTCCATTCCACCCTCTGAAACAAGCTGTCCGATAGGTCCGTTGACTGAACCCATTATTCGTGTTATGACTCCGTTTTTGATATGCTCGATAAGCTTTTTGTGTACTCCGAAGAGAGCTGTCGGGAAAAGCGTAAGGTTTTTAATACCCATTTCCGCACAGGCATCAATGACCATGTTTACTATATAGTCGCCGTTACGGAGGTGGTGATGGAATGAAACTGTCATACCGCTCTTGAGTCCAGATGCCGCTATTGCAGCCTTTATATCGCTTACACGTTTATCGGTGCATGTGCTGTTAACACAGCGTATCTTCCCGCCGGCTCTGTACCCCTCAGGCTTTAAGGCAAATGCACCCTGGAAAAGCTTCGTTTTGCCATATCCCTCTATAAAGTCAGGGATCTCCCTGCCAAGTAAGTTCTTCGCCATCCTATTTCACCTCCGAAAGTCCGGCCTTAAGGAGCGTATATTCTGCTCTCTTTACGACCGGGATGTCGACCATTCTTCCGTCAACAGAGACTGCGCCCTGACCGCGCTCTGCGGCTTCTTTCGCAGCAGCGACTATCTTAAGGGCCTTTGCTATTTCCTGCTCTGTGGGGTTGAAGACATTATGTATGATCGGGATCTGGTTCGGATGGATGACGCTCTTTCCTTCAAATCCAAGCTGTTTAATGAACTCTGTCTCCTTACGCAGACCTGCATCATCGGACACTCTCGGGAATACTGTGTCTATGGGATCGACTCCGGCAGCTCTTGCCGCAAAGACAAGCATACGGCGGGCCCAGTCAAGCTCAGTTCCCTCGCTTGAACGGCTGGTCTTAAGGTCAGCGGTCAGATCTTCTCCGCCTGGTATTATCGCTGCAACGCGCGGGGAAGCTGTCGCGATATCATAAGCGTTCCAGATCCCCTTTGCTGTTTCGAGAAGGCAGAATATCTTGGTCCGTCCGAGGGGTATGCCATTTTTTTCTTCTATTGAAGAAAGCTCTTCATCGATGATCTTTACTGTCTTAGCATCATCGACCTTCGGAGCACGGATCCCCTGCAGTGCCGGGAAGGGAACTACCGCCGCGAGGTCGTCTTTCCAGTATTCCGTATCTACTCCGTTTATACGGACTGTCACTTCACAGCTGCCGAACTCGCCCTGTCTGAGAAAATGCTGTACAAGGATCCTGGCTGTGTCTTTTTCAACCATCGCCACCGCATCTTCAAGGTCAAGGATAAGACCGTCAGAGCCAAAGAGGTATCCGCGCGTAAGCATGTTTGGATTATTTCCGGGAAGGTACAGCATCGTGCGGCGCATTATCTTCCACCTCCAATAAGCCTTTTTACAGCAGCTTCGATCCTCGCACCTAGAACAATATCCAAAGCTCCGTTGTCCTGGATGGAAAGTTCAATATCTTTTACACCCATTGAAGCAATCACTTCTGCAGCTTTTTTTTCCATTGCCGTTCTGAATCTTGATGCGCTGCTTCCTGCTATCTGAATTTTTACACCGGTGCCAGGGGCTGCTTCAGATACTGTCACAAGACAGTCCATTGACTCCAGTGTTCCAGCCTGAGCTGTATTCATGGTATTTACCTCCCTGTTCATCTCATGGAGAAACGGCCTGCCTGCCCGTCTCAACCGAGAGCTGGGAAGGCAGGCCGTTTATTTGTTTAGTTTTTTGATCTTTCAGATCCGCCGTTTCGCTGAAACCGCCGACCTGTTCCTTGTCTTATGACCTAGTCATCGAAACCGATGAGATCAGCTTCGCTCCATGCGCACATCTTGTGGACTTTCTTTTTAGCTGCTTCGAGTTTATCTCCTGAGAATGCAGGGTCTATTTTAGCTGCTATTGCTGCGGCCATGTCGAGAGTGCTGGCTGCGTTCTTCTCCCATTCGGGATCGCCGCGGAAGTCACGGAGAACATCGTATGTGAGTGTTCCGGCCTTGTCCTCGGTAAGAACTTCGCCAAGGGCTTTTTCGATCTTTGCTCCAGCTTCGTCAAGACCCAGATATTCAAGCATCATCTTCGCAGTAAGGATCATTGCACTCGGATTTACCCTGTACTTATGGGCATACTTCGGCACAGAACCGCTGCTCGGCTCAAAAATTGCCGCATCCTTGCCTATGTTTCCGCTCGGTGCAAAGCCCAGACCGCCGGTCAGCTGTGAAGCCTCGTCAGAAAGGATATCGCCGAAGACATTGCTTGCAACAACAACGCTGTAGTCCTGGGGGCTCTTGATAAACCACATTGCCGTAGCATCTGCGTTTTCTTCCGTTCCCTTAATGCCGAACTGTTCGTATTCCTTCGCAACTGCGAGGAAGATCCTCTTCATCATTCCGTCTGTCTCACGGATGACATTTGCCTTGTTGCAGCAGTGTACGGTCTTGCGGCCTGTCGCCTTGGCATATTCAAATGCTGCGCGGATAATGCGCTCGCAGCCGTCCTTTGAGAATACGCGCCATGAAACTGCGACTTCGCGCCCCTTGAATCTCTCCATGCCCTTATGGAGGTCAAACATTGCCTCAGGGAGCGGGTAGAATTCAACTGCAGCATAGAGGTCTTCTGTGTTTTCACGGAACATGACTATGTCAATGTTGGGATCCTTTGCAAGAGGAGTTCCGATTCCGGGAAGTTTCTTTGCCGGACGGATGTTGATGTACAGGTCGAAAAGCTGACGCATCTGGAGGATCGCTGACTTGAATCCCTTTACACCGGCCTTTGATGTGATGGCTGCCATAAGTGTTGCGTCTGTTTCACGGATAGATTTGATGGTCTCAGGCGGGACTGTGTTGCAGCGTGGGTCGCCTTCTCCGAATTTTTTGTTCGACTTTTCCCACATGCACCAGCCAAGGTCAGCGCGGACCCAGTCGATGGGCAGATTGAGGGATTCGAGGACAAGAAGCGCGCCCTCCATCATGTCGAAACCAGAGTCGTCTCCGGCCATATAACATACCTTGTAGCGATCTTTCTGTTCCTTAACTTTGAGAACATTGCCTGACATATTGTTTCCTCCTCTTAGTTTTTGCTTTTTATTTGATGACCGTCCGGTCTATATATGCATTAAAGCAAGATCCCTATTAAGATCCGTGATGCTCTGAAATCTTTATAACTCTAATTTTGTCCGGTCTTAGGCCAGCCCCAGTGATTTCTTGACATGGGGGATAAGTCCGCCGTCTTTAATAAGTCCCTGCACGAACTCAGGATATGCCGGGAATTTGAACTCTTTTCCGCCGGCTCTGATCACTCCGCTTTCAAAGTCGACCTCGACCTCATCTCCCATATTTATTGCATCGACTGCCTCAGGGCATACGATGATCGGGAGGCCTTCGTTGAAACAATTGCGATAGTAGATGCGTGCGAAGCTCTTCGCAATTATTACTGCGATGCCGCGCTCTTTCACGCATGATACAGCCTGTTCACGGCTGGAGCCGCATCCCCAGTTTTTTCCTCCGACAATGATGTCGCCTGGTTTTGCATTCTTGTTGAACTCCATGTCCAGGTCTTCAAGAGCTACCTTGGCCATATCAGAGCGTTCCTTTATGGTATAGGTGTACTTGCCAGGGAAAATAACGTCTGTGTTTACGTCATCACCGTATTTCCAAACTTTGCCTTTGACAGACATATTAAAGCGCCTCCCTCGGATCGGAAATTTCGCCCTTGAGGGCTGATGCTGCGACCATCATCGGGCTTGCAAGGTAGATAAAGCTCTCCTTATCGCCCATGCGCCCTTTGAAGTTCCGGTTTGCTGTACTGATAGCAGCCTCTGTCGGTGCCAGGATACCTTCGTGATTGCCCATGCATGGGCCGCAGCCAGGATTGCATATGACGCATCCTGAATCAAGGAAAACATCCAGAAGTCCCTCTTTCATTGCCTGACGGTAAACTATCCAGGAAGCAGGGATAACTATTGTACGAACGGCAACTTTCTTGCCCTTCATTATCGCTGCTGCTGCCCTGAGATCTTCGATGCGCCCGTTGGTGCAGCTTCCAAGGAAAGCCTCATGGATCTTCGTTCCCTTTACCTCGCTGATCGGACCATAGTTGTCCACTTTGTGCGGTTTGGCAACACCGGGCTCGATATCGCCCAGGTCGTAGTGATATTCGGCTGCGTATACTGCATCTTCGTCAGCCCAAAGAGGCTCCCAGCGGTCACACTTTGCATTCTTCTTTATTGCATCGAGGACTTTCTGGTCGGGGCGGCACACTGCGTTCTTCGCACCGAATTCTATACCCATATTGCAGAGGGTCATTCTCTCGGCGATGCTCATGTTTTCGATGCCCTCTCCGTGGAATTCGACGCTCATATAGTCAGCTCCGTCGGCCCTTACATCTCCGATGAATTTAAGGATGAAATCCTTTGCGGATACGCCGGGCTTGAACTTGCCGGTCACTACGACCTTCATGCTTTCCGGGACCTTGAACCAGATCTTCCCTGTAGCCCATGCCGCGGCCATTTCCGAACGGCCTATGCCTGTCGAGAATGCTCCGTATGCTCCGTATGTACATGTGTGGCTGTCGCTTCCGACCATGATAAGACCGGGGAGTGCAAAACCTTCCTCGCACATTTTCTGGTGGCATACTCCTCCGTCGCTGGTCACGTCATAAAAATGCTTAACGCCCTGTTCAGCCACAAATTCACGAACTTCCTTGTGGTTGACTGCGTGGTCGCTGGAAGGCGCCGGAACTGCGTGGTCAAGGATAAATACGATGCGCTCAGGCTTCCAAACGTTTTTAACGCCTATTTTCTTGAATGTCCTTGCGATCGGAGCCCCGTTGTCATGGCTCATACACCAGTCAGGCTCGACTGTTACTACCTGGTTGGCTACGACATCATAGCCCGCCGCTCTGCCAAGTGCCTTTTCGGCAAATGTCTTGCCCATTTTACTTTCACGCTCCCTGTTTTTAGTAAGTAAATTAAAAACTTTTGCAATACTATAGCGAAACGACCGCAAAAAATACTTCTGGATGATCAGGCGGCCGCTTCACAGGTTTTAACTATTTCTTGGCTGCAGCCTGAGCTTTAAGGTATTCCATAAGACCGCCGGCCTGCATTATATCGTTTTCAAGATCGCTGACTGCATCTCCGTGGAACTCATTGCCGCTGGTCACATCTTTGATAGTGCCTGTTGAAAGTTCAACTTCAAGCTGATCGCCGTCTTTGATCTTTCCTTCTTTGATGGCTTCTGAAATACCCTTTACAAAGAGGACAGGATAACCGTTATTAATAGCGTTGCGGTAGTAGATGCGGGAGCATGTCTCTGCAAGAACGACCGGGACACCGGCGTATTCTATGCAATATACCGCGTGCTCACGGCTTGAGCCGCATCCGAAGTTCTTTCCGGCAACGACAAAATCTCCTGGTTTCACTTCCTTGGCAAAATGCTCTTTGCCGGGGTAATACTCAAACGCATACTGCGGCATATTTTTAGGATCTGTCTCAGCAAGATATTTATTGTGGTAGATGAGGTCAGTATCGACGTCGTCACCGAATACCCACGCTCTGCCCTTGAGAATTTCGCTCATGTCAATCTTCCTCCTCTAGCCCAGAATATCCCTGGGATCTGTGATGACGCCTCTGACTGCTGTTGCCATTGCAGACATCGGGCTCATAAGGTAAGTGTGACTTCCTTTAC
>JAQVPO010000026.1:0-8130 GCA_028702015.1 Synergistaceae bacterium
AATTTGCAGCTGAGAAACGCTGCGGAGAATTCGCAACGAGCCTGTGAAAGAAAGTCTGTAGATAAAGAATAAGCGAGTTAAAGAAGGGGCCTTCTATGATAAAGCAATCAAATCATAGGAGGCCTTTAAATATGGCAAAAGAGTAAAAGAATGTACACAGAATCCAGATGACAGAAGGCAAACGGAATATCATGGCCCAGCTTCTCCTGGAATATGATATTTCAAAGAAGCGTATTTTTGAGTGATACAGTGCTTTTAAAGGCACTCTGGCAGTCTGTCTTTGAGGCAACAAAAAATGAAGCATACCGATCCGTAACTGGAGAACGGTTCTAATTTCCCCGTCAGCATATGATTTATCATATAAGGTCAATGTTTACAGAGATTATTCCACAGCCCAGCGATTAGCGATCTGTACTTGTTTTTTTCTTAAATCCATCCAACCAATATCCTTGCTCTATTTTATGTTCAGATATATCTAAAATTAAATATTTTCTTTGATCTACCTTTTTGATGGCCTGATGCATTATGACTTCTGCTGTTATCAATGAGATTGTACCTCTTGGTTTTGTCTCATTGATAATATGCTGATTTCTGATCAACAAGCCCTCATCAGTAATTAGTGTTTTTCCTGCAAATTGAAACGCTTTTTCTAAAATATTTTGTATTTGACAAAGCAAGTTTGTGTACTATAATTGGATACAAAACATGAATACAATCTAGAGCAATAAGTATTCATAAAATATATTTTTTGAAGTAAAAAATAAAATTTCCATTTAACATTCCATTGCGGAGGGTAAAAATAATGACGGAAAAACTTAGTGAAAATTCTATCTATTATCATGTTGTGCTTGAAAAAATTGTTCCTAAAGCTTCTCCTGCGTTTGAAGAGGAGGAGATGCAAAAACGTGTCTGGGGTCGTCGCTGGGGGATATTTAACGATGTAGGAGCAATTAAAACGATACTGATGAGCAGGCCAGGCGAGGAAATGAAAATAATCACAGCCGATAAGTACGACTCGTCAATCGATGCTTTGATCGATGAAGAAGAACAATGGTACTTCAGATCTGATAAGGCACCGAATATTAAAGGCATGCAGGCTGAACATGATGCTCTTGTAAAAATACTTAGAGACAATGGAGCCGAAGTGGTTTATTTGAATGGAGCCTCTCCCAGAGATCCCAATTCCATGTTTGTACGAGACATGGGAATGGTAGTCAATGGAGGAATAATTATTTCGCGCATGGGCCCTGTGGGCAAGCCTTTGGGGACCGGCCGCCGCGGAGAAGAAGCATACATTACAAAAAAAGTGGCTGAAATCGGTATGCCAATACTGCACACAATACATGGGGAGGGGCTTATGGAAGGCGGCAGTTTCTGCATGCTTACTGACAAATGTGCAGCGATAGCATTATCCCCCAGAGGGAATAAATGTGCAGTTGACCAAGTAAGAAATGTCTTGTCAGTACAGGGTATTGAACTTGTAGAGATTCCGTTGGTTGGATTCAGCATGCATATTGATGGGGCTATTGTAATGATTAGCCATGACAAAGCAGTTGTTAATATAGAAAGGCTGCCATATTGGTTTATCGACAAGTTAAAGGAATTGGACATTGAGCCAATTTTTGCTGATTATAGAGATTCAAGGCTTGCTGTAAATTGTATTGCAATAAAGCCTGGAAAGATAATTATGGATGAACTGGCGCCATGGACTGCCGAAAAACTTACTCAAAAAGGAATTGAGGTAATTACAACCCCATATAAAGAATGTAGAAAACATGGAGGTGGTATACATTGCTCAACCTTGCCGCTTGTCAGAGAAAGAGATTAAGCTTTCTCAAAAAAATACAATATAGGAGGTATGTGTTATGACAGAGTACGGTTTTCTTTCAATTATTCCGCCACTGCTTTCAATAATATTGGCAGTAATTACGAAAGAAGTTTTTGTCTCTTTATCAATAGGCTGCTTTCTTGGGGCAATTATTATTGCTGGATGGGACCCTTTTACTGCTCTTTACATATTGATCATCGAATATTTTTTCCCTCAAATGGCAGATAGTTATAATGCCCAGGCCTTTTTCATGATGGTGCTGGTAGGAGGATCTGCTTTTCTGCTTACCGCCTCTGGGGGGGCCCTTGCATTTAAAAACCATAAAATATTACGTGTATTTACTAAGAGCAGGCCAATGGCAGAAGTAGGTACTTGGCTGGGCGGATTGTTTATCTGGTTTAGTGATACGGCAAACTCCCTAATAGTGGGTCCTGTCTTTGAAAATATTAATAATAATGTAAATGTATCAAAAGAGAAATTTTCCTACATTCTTGATTGCACAGCGTCACCTATATGCGCTTTAGTACCGATAATGGGATGGGGCGTATATATTATGTCTCTTGTTGAAAAAGAGATTGTAAATAACAGTGCCCTGACAACCACAGCTTGGGATTTGTTTCTATCTGCGATTCCTTACAGTACATACGCAATACTGACACTTATTATGTGCGGTTTCATGTCATGGAGTCAATGGGATTTCGGGCCGATGCTCAGGGCTCAGATGAGGGCAGAGAGACTGGGAAAACTAAGTGCTGACGGTGCGGTACCTATGCGTAAAACAAAGGATGTAGCTTTGCCCGAGGGTGTAAAGCCGAGACTTATTACCCTGATGTTGCCGTTGGTTGTAATTCTTGTCTGTATTTTCTCAATTTTAACTATTCATGGTTTCCCATATAAGCCTATAGCAGGTTCTAAAATTAGAGCTGCAATTGCATATGGTTTTATTTGCGGAGATGTTATTTTATGTATTATGCTGCCCAAATTTAAAATTATGTCTTTCAAAGACTGTATTAAAACCCTTACTGATGGAATGTCCAACATGATGTATATGTGCTTGGTTCTTTTGCTTGCCTGGACTTTGGGTTCCCTCTGTAAAACTCTTGGAACGGCTCCCTATCTGATCAGTGTTACCAAAGGGCTGCTGCACCCCAAAGTATTGCCAGCGCTCATATTTGTGTCTGGAGCCATTGTTTCATTTGCGACAGGGACCTCATGGGGGACTTATGCTCTTTTCATGCCGTTAGCAATACCACTTGCTGCAGAAATGGGTGTCTCTCTTCCCGTATGTATTGCTGCCGTAGTATCAGGCGGATTGTTCGGAGATCACTGTTCCCCGATTTCGGACTCAACTCTTCTTGCCGCAATGGGAGCCGGCGCAGATTTGATAGATCATTTTGAAACGCAGATGCCCTATGCGTTGTTGATTGGGAGCGTTTGTACCTTGCTCTATCTGTTCAGCGATATTCTCTCTCCGATAATACTGCTTCTGATAGGGTTTCTTGCCGTTGTATCTTCATCATATATACTACATAAAGTATACTTAAAAAAATATTCTTCAGAATTTTAAAAGCAGACACCAAATTAAAGGAGCGCTCATGTAATTTGAAGCTGCTCCTTTAATTTTATGTTTATGCAGAAAGGGAGATTAACGATGTGGCATGGCAGATTTACTCAGGATATGGATGACTTGGTATGCAAATTCACGCAATCCCTTGATCTCGACTGGAGAATGATCCTGGCTGACATTAGAGGTAGTATTGCACATGTTCGTATGTTAGCCAAAGTTGGATTGATTACAAACGAAGAGAAAGATAGTATTGAAAAAGCATTGAAGGAAATTGCTTCCGATGCCGAGAAAGGTATTTTAAAACCTGTAGAGTCTTTGGAAGATGTTCACATGAACGTGGAATCGCAGTTAATAGAAAAAATTGGTGATACCGGAGCAAAACTTCATACAGGAAGAAGCAGAAACGACCAGTCAAATGTGACTGTACGAATCTACATGCGCGAGAAAATTATTGATCTATGGGAGTTAATGAAGACATTATTACAAACCTTATTGATGAAAGCTGAAGAACATAAGGAAATCATAATTCCTGGATACACGCACATGCAGCAAGCCCAGCCTATTTCAATGGGACATTTTTGGATGGCTCATTATCAATCTTTCATTAGGGATGCAGAAAGGCTATTGAGGGCCTATGAAAGTTTTGATGAGTCTCCTCTGGGTGCGGGAGCCTTGGCAGGAACTACGCTCCCGGTAGATAGGCATTTTACCGCGGAAGACTTAGGCTTTTCAAAAGTGACAGAGAATAGCATGGATTCAGTTGCCAGCAGGGACCATATTATTGACTTTCATCATTTTGCAAGTGTTTTTGGTATTCACGCGAGCAGGTTATCCGAAGATCTGATTATCTATTTTACATCTGAATTTGGATGGTTGAGGATACCGGATGCCTTTTGTACAGGTTCAAGTATGATGCCACAAAAGAAAAATCCTGATGTGCTCGAAATAATCAGAGGAAAAGCGGGGCAGCTTATTGGTTCCCATGTGGATTCATTGGTAATGATCAAGGGAACTCCGCTGACATTTAATAGAGATTTTCAAGAAGACAAAAGAGGACTTTGGAATTCGTGTTCAGCTCTTGAACTGATACTGGGAATTATGCCGCCTCTGCTATCTGAAGTGCAAGTTGATACTAAGATTGCAAGACAAGGTTTTAAAGATGGTTTTATTTTTGCAACTGACGTAGCTGAACATCTTGTAGAGAGAGGTGTGCCTTTTAGAAAAGCTCATGAAATAGTAGGAGGCATAGTTTCTTGGTGCATAAAAAATGATCGTACTCTTACATCACTTACAATCCAGGAGTGGAAGCGATTAGCGCCGCAAGCTTCAGAGGAACTGCCATCTCTTCTTACTCCTGAAAAATCAGTTGAAAGAAGAAATACTGTCGGCGGAACTTCACCCCAACGACTAGGTGAACAAATAAAACATGCTAAGGAAAAATTGGAAAATATTGATAAAAAATTTACTTTATATAAAATAAAAATACCTAAATTGTAAGATAAATATTCTTATTTGACATAAAGAACTTATTATGGTTGTTAATATAGCAAAAATATCAGAATAAAATATGTTTTTATGTTATAAATGTATAATTATAAAATAAAAACTAAGATTGTTCGAGCAGTATTTAAAAATAGATATTGCGAGTATGTTTTTTGTGTTATAATCAGTGCGCCTAAATTATTAATAATTATACATAGAGGGAAATCTTGATGAATTCAAAAAAACTCGCACATGCTGAAAGTACTGCTTATGATGGAATAATCCATCTTATCATGCGAGGCGATATTAAGCCTGGAACCAGATTAATTGAACAACAAATCGGAGATGAATTAAAAATCAGCCGCACTCCTGTCAGGAGTGCTATGAGAAGCCTTTCAAGTGAAGGATTACTGGAGAATAGAGGAAAAGGTGGATATATTCTCCCTTCGCTATCATTGGAAGATCTATCGAACCTTTATTTAACAAAATTTATGATAGAACCATCAATTGCAGGCCATGCAGCAAAAGTTGCTTCTGAATCAAAAAAAGAATATTTTCTAGATATCCTAGAGAGAGAAAGAGAATATTATTTTAAAAGCGTAGATAATTTGTATAAAATAAATAGGGAAATACATTATGGAATAGCATCTTTAACAAAAAACAAATATATGACTAATCTTCAAGGGCAATTATTTTGGCGTTCAGAACTATATATCCTGTTTTTTGATACATATTACCACGCAACGTCGGAAAAACCGATTTTGAATAACCCAGATCTATCTGAAAGCCATAAAGGGCATATTGAGATTATTGATGCAGTTTTTTCCAATGACCCCATCAGATCTGAAATAGCGGTGAGAAAGCATTTGACAGATACGTGGAATATGTTAAAAAAGAACATTATTTCGACAAAAAATAGTTATGGCCGAATGCTCATAAATGATTGGGAATATAAACTGCCTACACTCCCATATTGATCATAGGAAGATCTTCATTGCTGAGTAAAGTATTGAAAGTAGCAGAGAATCGGACAGATAAAAATTTTAGCGCCCAACATAACAAGTTCCTCGCGGATTTTTAAATCCTTATGTTATAAAAGCAGGTATATGCAAGGGCACGGAGTCTAACACTGCATAGGGTATTGGTGTACTTTTTGTTTATCTTCTCCCTTTCGGCTAAGCGAGGAGCACTTTTAAACAATTGCCTCAGGTTTCTCAACTGACGTGGTATTAGCGATTAAGGGAACTATCCTAGACTTTTTGTAAAGTCCTGACAGGTGTAAAACGAAGAGTTTGAAATATGGGTCCGGTGCTGGTTTCAGCTCCGGGCCTTTTCAATTATATCCCAAACAGGTACCTGGACACAGCCATATTTTCTGCTGCTCATTTTATGAGAGACAGGGAATCTTCTTCAGATCCTGCCTTTGAAAAATACCTCCGGCGGAGAGTTGATTATATCCCAGCCCTTAGGGCGTCCGGTCCATTCTCTGGTTATGTACATAATCGGCGGATAAAGCATTTTCAGCAGTCAAGGTCTTCAAATCAGCTATGCTGAAGAAATTGACAAGTAAACGATCGTTAACTATAATGCAAAGTAAACGATTGTTTACTGAATAAAGGGGGGTCTTGATGGCTGATACAAAAGAAAACATTCTGCATACAGCGCTGCGCCTGTTTGCGCGGGACGGATATGAGGCAGCTTCAGTAAGCTGCATTGCAGGGGAGCTTGGCATAACAAAAGGGGCTTTATACAGGCACTATAAGAATAAGCGTGACATATTTGACAGCATTGTTGAGCGTATGTGCCGGATAGATGTCGAAAGAGCGAAAAAGTATGAAGTTCCTGAAGAAACATTTGACAGATCTCCAGCGGCCTATCGCAGTACCGATATCGATAAGGTCAGGGCTTTCATTGAAGCGCAGTTTCATTTTTTGACGGAGGATGAGTTCGCCTGCAATTTCCGAAAAATGCTGATTTTAGAGCAATACAGAAATCCGGAAATAGCCGAACTCTATCAAAAATGCCTTGTAAGCGGGCCTGTCAGCTATATGGAAGATATATTCCGTGAAATGGTAGGACAGGGGCTTTGCGGCAAAAACGACCCGAAACAGCTTGCGCTTGAGTTTTATGCCCCCTTTTATCTGCTGCTTAGCATTTCGGATACAGCAGCAGGCAAGAAAGAGGCCGCCAGGCTGCTGAATGCACACATAGAGCGTTTTATTGAAAATAATTTCGCACGGCGTATTCGCACTGAGTGACTTGTGCCGTGCAAATTACAAAAAGAAGATAAGGAGTATGGCAATGGAAGATATGACGATCCACGAAATTGATTTTGCTCTCATCAATGAATTTTTTGTTGAGCTTGAACGCCAGGGGCCGGGCAGCCCCAAAGAAACCATTAGGGCGTTAAGTTTTATCAGGGGTCTTTCAGACAGAACAAGAATTGCCGATCTGGGATGCGGTACAGGATTTCAGACAGCAGTACTGGCCCAGAATACAGAAGCGATGATCACTGCCCTTGATCTTTCCCCGGACTCAGTCGGCAGACTCAACGCAAAAGCCGAAAGGCTTGGCCTGCAGGACAGGGTAAAGGGCATTGTCGGTTCAATGGATGATCTGCCGTTCCGGGATGAACAGTTCGATATCATATGGTCAGAGGGGGCTATTGCGAATATAGGATTTGAAAGGGGCCTGGCTCACTGGAAGCGATTTCTCAAAAAAGGCGGTTACGTTGCTGTGACATATGAGACATGGTTTACCGAGGAGCGTCCCGCTGAGATCGAGAAATGGTGGACGGACGCTGTCCCTGAAATCAGCACTATGGCCCGCAATATTTCCATCATGCAAAGGACAGGATACATCCCGGTCGCAGTATTTGCACTGCCTGAAAGCTGCTGGACAGAGAACTATTTTCTGCCGCAAAAAGCAAGGCAGGAAGAATTCCTGAAAAAACATGCAGGAAACAGGGGTGCTGAGAATATGATTGCATTCCTGAAGAGAGAGGCAGAACTGTATTCAAAATACAAGAGTTACTATGGGTATGTGTTTTATGTGGGGCGAAAACATTGCTAAGCAATGGCTGAGCATCGCTAAGCGGTTGCTAAGCAGTTGTGTAAAGCGTCAAACGATACTCAAACGTTCTCAAACAGTCGAAAGATCTGAACCCATGTCCCTCTCCGTCATCCAGGTATGACGGAGAGGGGCATGGGATAAGGCCAGACCTGGATCCCAGCTCCACCCCCTACCGGGATGT
>JAQVPO010000026.1:8140-9838 GCA_028702015.1 Synergistaceae bacterium
GATGTCGGTGGGGTGGGTATACGGTGATGACACAGAGGGTCCTAAGGTTTAGAAGGAATTCAGTCTTTAAGATTTACGGCAAATTCCCCGCAACGCAAGCATCGCAAAGCGTTGCAAATTGACCGCAGCCTAAAGGTTGCAAATTCCCCGCCGGACATGACTCCCGGCGGAACTGCGTTGGTTAACAGGAGTCCTAATGAAATTGCAAAGTGAGATCATAAAAATTACATAACTGAACAATATGGCACAAAACCCTGCTGACAAATATATTTGTCAGCAGGGTTTTGTGTACCTGCAATTTCACATATAGTGTAAATAAGCTTTAGTTATCTTCAAGTATTGTCCAAAAAATTAGCCCTTTTGAAGCGTCCTTGACAACCCATCCATAATAAGTTTCATGTGGCGATCAAGAGATATCAGCTCTTGTGGGTTTTCATTCCACAATGCCTGCATTATGCAATTGTGCTCGGCAATAATTATGTCTGGCTGACGCTCTTTATCCATTGAAAAAATGGAAATACGTGTTATTTCATCAGAAATACTTTGCCAAATACGAGATAATATGCCATTTCCAACATGTTCTACTATGACAGTATGAAAATTCAAGTCAGCGTGCACAAACGCAATGGGATCATTTTTTAGATTTTCCATCTTCTTTATTTCAGTATCAAGCTTACCTGCAAGTGCACGACAATTGCCTTTAGTAAACGTATCAATCAGAGCGTAATTCTCTATCATATTACGCACAGCAAAAACCTCACGACACCTTAACTCAGTCAACTCACTAACTTGAGAACGACACCGATCTTCTCCTGTCAACCATCCTTCTTGCATTAGACGCTTAATTGCCTCCCTAACAGGGGTACGACTTGTGGAAAATTCCTCGGCAAGCTGTCTCTCGAGTACAAACGTCTTTGGAGGGCGTTTCATATCGACGATGTCGTTTTTTACTTTTTCATATATCATATTTTACAAGTTACTCTCTGTAAATTCCATCTTCATCACCACTTATTATTAACACTAGTTACGGTTAATATAATTTATATGTTGTTACTGTTTTGGAAACCAACAAAAGCATTATATATTCAAAAAATATGATATTGAGAATTTGTCACGTAATCCGGCAATTTTCAAACAAACTTACGCGGCGTAGATGGATTGTTAGCCTGGCCAACAAGTTTTTTCTCATGGATAAAATCTACTATTTCTTGAGCAGCAACCGTTCGTGCCTTCTCATTCGATCCTGTACTATACCAACCCGAATGTGGAGTAAAGACAACCATAGGATTCTTAAATAGTGGATGTGAAAAATCACCCTTCTCAACATTTAACTCGTCTTCTATTACATCGAGCGCTGCACCAGCAATTGTACCGTTATTAATAGCTTCGTTCAGATCATCTCTGTCAACGTGTTGTCCACGAGCCATATTAATCAAAAAAGCAGTTGACTTCATTATTTTTAATGAATTTTTATTGATAATATGATAGGAATCTTTTGTCAAAGGAATATGCAAGCTTACAATATCAGCTTCTTTAAGCCCGTATTCAAAAGATGGAGCAACCTCAACATTCAGTTCTTTGGCCTTATCAATGTTTATGTAAGGGTCAAACGCAATAACTCTGCCAAAGTGTGAGCGAATAGACTTTGCAGTTTGCTGTGCAATTTTGCCAAAACCAACCAAAAAAATTGTTTGCTCT
>JAQVPO010000027.1 GCA_028702015.1 Synergistaceae bacterium
CGCCTGAGATCCAGGTAACGGAATTTAAGTCTGAGGTCTTCATTGACAGAATCCGCGTTGTCCATTTCAAAAGGAATGAGCTTTGAAGGAGCCAGTATTATGAAATCATCTACAAGAAGCTCGACAGCTCCTGTCGCAAGGTCAGGATTTTCAGTTCCCTCCGGGCGTCTGCGCATAACTCCCTTGACTGCAAGAACATATTCATTTCTCAGGGACGATGCCCTTTTATGGGCTTCTGCATTCAGTTCCGGGTTAAATACCACCTGTGTTACCCCTGTTTTGTCCCAAAGTTCGATGAAAATGATGCCACCCAGGTCTCTGCGGCAGCGAAGCCATCCGTTGAGGATCACTCCTTTCCCTGAATCTTCTAACCTCGGTTCTCCGCAGCGCATAGTTCTCTGCCAGGACGAGTCATAATATCTTTCCATAAAAATCCCTCTTTCAAAAATGGTCTGAACGAAACTTCTCTATGCCCATGAGATAAATCAAATGAAACCCCTTATAAATTCAAAAGGGGTTTCATTTGCATCGTTTTATGATTATTTCAGCCTGCTGATTATAGACTCGAGACTTAATTCTTCCTGGGTCCCTTTTTTCAGATCCTTGAATGTAATAAGGTTTTTGTCAAGCTCTTCCTGGCCGATTATGCAGGCATATTCCGCCAGACTTCCGGCGGATTTCATCTGGCTCTTCATACTGCGTCCCATATAGTCCATGTCGGCAGAAATGCGGTTCTGCCTCAGAGTCCGTACGAGATTCATGATCTCAAGACCAACCTCAGGGCCGGCCGCCACAACATACACTTTGTTTGAAGGCTCTTTACCAAAGCTGCAGCCCTGTGCTTCCATTGTGAGCACGACTCTCTCAATGCCAGAGGCAAAGCCTACACCGGGAACGTGAGGACCGCCAATGGCCTCTGAAAGATTATCATATCTCCCACCGCCGCAGACAGCATTCTGTGAACCAAGGTCTCCTGATAGGATCTCATATGCTGTTTTAGTATAGTAATCAAGTCCCCTTACAAGTCTGTTGTCTATTTTGACTGCCGCTCCTATGCGGTCAAGTCCGTTTTTAAGCTGTTCGAAATGATCTTTGCATTCACCGCAAAGATGTTCCATGACAGCAGGGGCATCTTCAGTTATCTCTTTGCATATAGGGCTTTTGCAGTCGAGTATCCTTAGCGGGTTTCTGTCGTAACGGCTTTTGCACGTATCGCACAGTTCGTCATATCTTCCCTTCAGGTATTCCTGGAGAGCTTTTCTGTAAACCGGACGGCACTTGGGACAGCCGACAGAATTGAGCACTACCTGAAGATTTGAAAGACCGAGGCGGCGGTAAAGTTCCATTGAAAAATCTATTACCTCAAGGTCAACATATGCATCCTGTGCCCCCAGAGCCTCTATGTCAAGCTGTACAAACTGCCTGTAGCGGCCCTTCTGGGGTCTTTCATAACGGAACATAGGCCCCATAGACCATAGTTTAGCAGGCTGTGAACCTTTGTACATTTCATTCTCCAGATATGAGCGGACCATGGAGGCGGTAAGCTCCGGCCTCAGTGTTATGCTTCTGCCGCCCTTGTCTACAAAGGTGTACATTTCTTTTTCTACGACATCGGTCGTCTCCCCTACGCCTCTGCAAAAAAGCTCTGTATGTTCAAAAATAGGGAGATGGACTTCCCTGTAGCCATAGTCATCTGCTACATCTCTGCATATGCCTGTAACATAAGCCCATTTCCATGATTCGTCGCCAAGTATGTCTCTGGTCCCTCGCGGTGCCCTGATAATGTCCACAACAGCCGCCTCCTGATAAAAGATTTATATTTATTCTGTTCAAACCGTTATAATACTTCATTATATGCGAACCTTACAAGTAGCAAAATTTATAATGTTTGTTATAATTAACGTCGCATCATTTCTCTGGGAGTGTTTTTATGAAAAATATCTTCGCTCTTATTGTGATCACTCTGATTTTTATGTTTTATGCAGACCAAGGCAGCGCATCCGCACAATGGCAGCCTAAAGACGGAGAGTGCTGGATAGGGATCAATAAAGAACAGCTTAGGCTGACCCTTTACAAAGGATCGGACCCCGTTAAGACATGGCAGATATCCATAGGCAAGGGAAAAGGGACTGAGAAAAAATCCCGTTTTGACCTTATCACGCCTTCAGGCACATTCACTATCTACCGAATAGTTGAAGATGCCAGTAAACTTGTATATGATCCGGCCTGGTTCAATGAACCCGGAGAGCCTGAAGCCGGGGTCTATGGATCAAAACTGATATCCTTTTACAATAAGTGGCAAATAGCGATCCACGGAACCAATAATCCATCTTCGATAGGAAAATGGGCAACTCACGGCTGTATAAGGCTTAGAAACAGGGATATCGAAGATTTGGCAAAAGACGTTAAGCCCAAGATGAAACTGGTAATCGTTGAAAAAGATACAAATATAAAATTTTACAGAGAAACCATATAACTGCGCTCATACCACCCCTCCATGAAACATCCTAAAATAATTATTTAAAGGAGATGAGCACTATGAGCCGCGCATTTGTAAAAGAGGATGACGGTGAACGGGGAAGCCTGGTCTCCGATATCCAGCACAGGGAGGCAAAGATAGAGTGGCTTAGGATCCAGGAGAAAAAGCTGGAGATGCTCCTGAATGACCCGAAATCAAAAAAAATTAAACCTCAGACACTTGAACGCTGGATAAAGGAAACACGTGAAGACATAAAAAAAACGCGAACCGAGCTTGGCTATAAGGACTGAAGGCATTGCATAAAGTCAGGCAATTGCTGTATCATGGCTTCTTGAATTTTACTGTTCTATTTGATCATTGCGTTTATGAAAAAAAACCTTTAAACTGAACGAGTATTTTGCTATGTCACTACACGGAAGGGACGTGAGACAAAAATTGAAAAAAAGCACTGGTGTCTGGTGTGACAGACACATGACCGTTTTCAGCAGATCCTCGCTGACACCCTGCAATTATTATCAATCCCCGGTTAGCAATGCAGTAGGTTTTTCAACTGCAGCCCCGATATATGGCAAACAGCTCCGAAGATGACCCCTTGATGAAAAAACCAGTACAATTCTTAAAGGGGGAGTAAGCTGTGAATTTAATAAATAAACCGCTCATTGTAGTAGAAAATCTTTGCAAAGGCTTTGAAGATGGAGAAGTGCTCAGGAATGTGAGCTTCACGATCCGAGAGGGCGATCTGGCATCTATAATAGGCCCTTCCGGATGCGGGAAGTCCACATTTATGCGCTGTCTCAACTGTCTTGAACTTCTTGATTCCGGCTCTATTTCTATCGCTGGAGTTACAATATCGCGCAGACCCGGACAGGTTCCCGATGAAAAAATGCTTGACATCGCTCACGAGATAAGAAGCGAAGTTGGCATGGTCTTCCAAAGCTATAACCTGTTTCCGCATAAAACAATAATTGAGAATATCATGCTTGCTCCTATGGTCGTAAAAAAACAGCCCAAGGACGAGGTTTATGAGCAGGCAATGAAACTTCTTGACAAAGTCGGACTGAAAGGTTTCGCCTCAAAATATCCGTCAACGCTTTCCGGAGGTCAGAGTCAGAGAGCTGCAATCGCAAGGGCGCTTGCAATGAACCCAAGAGTTATGCTCTACGATGAACCCACTTCCGCCCTTGATCCGGAACTCGTCGGAGAAGTTCTCCAGGTAATGAAAGATCTTGACGCAGAGGGAATGACTCAAATAATCGTCACACATGAAATGAAATTTGCAAGAGACGCATCAGATTACATCATATTTATGGACAACGGTGAAATTGTTGAGTACGATGACGGTGATATTCTCTTCACTGCCCCAAAAAGCGAACGTACAAAAGCTTTCCTCCGCCACTTCGTAAATACGGGGGTAGCATAAAGATGAAAAAACTGACTATATTTCTGGTACTCATTATTCTTATTCTCTCTTCTGCCTGTGCCCTGCAGGCTGAGGAACAGAAAGAACTTAGCTGGGGAGGGGACTCAGAGGGAGGGTTTCCCTATATGTTCCCAAATCCCAAAAACACAGACGAACTGATAGGCTTTGAAGTAGACATCGTAAATGCACTGGCTGAACAGATGGGACGTAAGCCGGTCTATGTGAATAATGCGTGGGAAAACCTCATCCCGGGGCTAAACAGAAAACTTTACGATATTTCGATCAACGGTCTGGAAGTAACTCCTGAGCATAAAGAGGTCGTAAATTTTTCAATACCTTACTACAAAACATTTCTGCAGCTTGCCGTGCGCAAAAACGACAATTCGATAAAGACACTCGAAGACTGCAGAGGCAAAAAAGTTGGCACTCTCAAGGAAAGCTTCGCCCAGGAATTACTTGAAGAGGTTGGCGATATTGATATAAGGACATACAACGTTGAGGCAAATACTTATGAAGACCTGGCAAATGGCAGGCTTGACGCTGCATTCTTCGATCATCCTATCGCACTCTATTCTGCAGGATTCAATCCGGAGATCAAGTTTGTCGGCCCTCCTGTCGGCGAACTTGAATACGCGATAGCTATAAGGAAACAGGACAAAGAGCTGCTGACAGAGGTCAACAAGGCTCTTGTCGCACTGCGTGATTCCGGAAAACTTCGCGAGATTTACGACAGATGGAACCTGTGGACACCTATCATGGCCGCAGAATTCAATGACTACAGCCCTTCCAAGATCGAAGCTTCAAGATATAACGAATGGGCTGAAACACACAGACCGCATCTTACTTTTGCCAAACGCATTGATAGATACAAAGATGCCCTGCCAGCATTCGGTCGTGCTGCCATAGTTACAATGCAGGTTTCCATAACTGCTATGATACTGGCTATTACACTTGGATTAACACTTGCCATCACAAGAGTATTCGCGCCTAAGTGGATAGCGTCGATCGCCACCATGTATATTGAGATAGTTCGCGGCACTCCCGTACTGATACAGCTTTTCTTCATCTTTTACGGACTTCCGAGCATAGGGATAAAGTTCTCCCCATTCTGGGCAGGCGCAATAGGACTTGGACTGAATTACGCTGCCTATGAAGCTGAAATCTACCGTTCCGGGCTTTTCGCGATACCAAGAACACAGTGGGAATCCGCTCTCGCTCTGGGAATGACAAGATGGCAGGCAATGAGGGAAGTTATTCTTCCTCAGGCTGTCCGTGTCGTCATCCCGCCGATAACAAACGATTTTATCTCTCTGCTGAAAGATTCATCGCTAGTATCGATAATAACTATGGTCGATCTTACAAAGGCATACGGACAGATCTCTGCTACTTACTATGACTATTTCGGGCCAGGAATAATAGTTGCTGTTATATATCTGATGCTGGGACTGCCCTTTGTACGGTTCGCCCGTTACACAGAGAAGAGGCTGGCTGCAGTCGATAAGGATGGAAAATACGGACACAGGGAAAATATTTACCGTTCCTCGACCCGTTACATCTGAAACACTGTTATTTGAAAAGACAGAACAGTGCCGGTCATTGATGACCGGCACTGTTTTTATCTGCTGCTTCCGATTAGGGCAATAACAAACTGCTGTTCATCCGTTCAGACAGTTTTTTAGCCTCGCTGCAAATCTGGTATATCTTTTGCGTGTCTTGTCGTTTTTCACAGCTATTGAAACAGCTTTTTTCGTCCCTACAAGCACGACAAGTTTTTTGCCTCTTGTGATGCCTGTGTAAAGGAGGTTCCGCTGCAGCATCATATAATGCTGCGTCATTATTGGTATAACTACGGCAGGATACTCTGACCCCTGCGATTTATGTATAGAAACAGCATATGCATGTATAAGCTCATCCAGTTCCGAAAAATCATACGATATACGTCCGCTGTCCATTTCAACTATTACCCTGCTGTCTTCTCCGTCTATCCTTAAGACTGTACCGATATCACCGTTATAGACATCCTTTTCATAGTTGTTGCGTATCTGCATGACCTTGTCGCCTTCCTGAAGGACCCTGCCCATCCTCTGGACCTTTGATCCATGACAAGTATTCAGAGCTTCCCTCAGTTCCGAATTGAGCCTTGCTGTACCTACAGATCCCCTGTGCATAGGCGTGAGCACCTGGATATCTTTCACAGGATCGAAACCAAATTTCTGAGGTATCCTCAGCGTGACAAGTTTTATAATTATTTCAAGAGCTCTATCCGGATCATTTTCCTCTATGAAATAAAAATCTTTTGCTGGAAATCCATCGCATCTATCAGTAAGACAGGGCATTTCACCGCTGTTTATCTTATGTGCATTGATGACGATCATGCTCTCTTCTCCCTGTCGGAATATCTCATTGAGATGGACCACAGGGAACATTCCGGAGTCAATTATGTCTTTGAGAACATTTCCTGGCCCTACTGACGGAAGCTGGTCAACATCACCTACGAAAATAACGGAGGCACCTTTTGGAATGGCTTTCAGCAGATGATGAAAGAGTATCTGGTCGATCATTGAAGCTTCATCAACAACCAAAAGATCACAGTCAAGCGGATTGCTCTCATCTTTCATGAAATCACCGCCAGCAGCTGAATTTCCAGTGTACTCAAGCATGCGATGGATAGTCTTTGCCTCGTGCCCGGTCGCCTCAGCCATTCTTTTAGCAGCTCTGCCGGTAGGAGCCGCAAGCATGATACTAAACCCTCTGGCAGATCTGATCTTGATTATCGCTTGTATCAGCGTGGTCTTTCCGGTTCCCGGACCGCCGGTTATAACCATCACCTGTGACTTCAATGCTGTTTTCAGTGCCTCTGTCTGCTGTTCTGCAAAACTGATGCCAAGCTCTTCCTGGACCCAGGGTATAACTATATCAGGAGAAGCATAACGTCCGTTGAACGGAGCTGACATCAGACTGCCAAGGTTCTTCGCTGAATGGACCTCTGCATAATGAAAAGGGGGAAGATAGACGGCACAGTCATCATTCCCATCAATATCCGTATACCATTCGATTATAAGTTCCTGGCTGAGCCTCGCTTCCTCTATGCCTCTTTCGGCCAGTTCCGCAGGGACAGAAAGGATCTCAGATGCAGATTCAGTAAGTTTCTCAATCGGCACAAAGACATTTCCGTCTCTGGTCAGTTCATTCATTACATGAAGCACTCCTGCCCTTATACGAAGAGGAGATTCTTTGCTGAAACCCATACTGGAAGCTATTTTATCGGCTGTAGTGAACCCTATGCCGAAAATATCAACGGCCAGCCTGTAAGGATTTTCCTGAAGCACCCGGACCGATGCACTCCCATAGTGCCGGAAGACTCTGAGCGCATAACCGGTGCCGATACCATAACTCTGCAGAAAGAGCATTACCTCTCGCATCTCTCTCTGTTCAAGCCATGCTTCATGTATAGCTGCGGCTTTTTTCTCTCCGATGCCTTCTATATCAAGAAGTCTTTCAGGCTGGGTATCAAGAATATCAAAGGCTTCAGCTCCAAAGAGAGAAACAATCTTTTCTGCGATCGAAGGACCAATTCCTTTTATCAGGCCAGAACCAAGATACTTCTCTATACCCTGGATTGAGGATGGTGCAAATGAGCTGTACTCCACTATCTTAAACTGAGATCCGAATTTAGGATGATCCGTCCAGAATCCCCTCATGTTGAGTACTTCTCCTACTGCAGGCGAGACTATAGTACCGACAGCTGTGACCAGGTCAGGATAGCCTTTTACAGACATGCGGAGAACGGCATAGCCGCTCTCCGCGTCATTGTACGTTATACGTTCGATCTGACCGGCAAGTTCTTTTGTTTCCTTATCATCACCAGGATAGCGCTGTTCCTTGTGCGCCATCTCCGCTAAAAATTCTCTGCAGAAGGACGATGGCGCTGATCAAGTATCTCTATGATCACTCTGTCAACATTTTTCATGCCTTCACGCGTAACTCTTGCTACATTTTCGATCGTTTCTTCTATTGAAGAACCGAAGACTCCCTGAGGTATCCCCAGTTTCTGTCCTGCGACCGCCCATCTGGCAGCAAAATACGCCTCAGATGATGCAGAGCTCACTTTAAGGGCGCAGCTTTCCTTTGCTCCGTCACAAAGCATTCCTGCAAGGTTAGAAAGAAGCAGCTGCATAGCATCTGCCATCTGGTCTGCGGAAGCGCCCATCAAATAGGCCATTCCTGCAGCAGAACCTGCTCCTGCAGCCACGGAACAGCCGCAGACAACTGACATGCGCCCAAGACGCCTTTTTACAAAGCTTGTTGATATGTGGCTGATAGCTAGAGCTTTTGCTATCTCGTCATCTGATTTTTTTAAGTTTTTCCCCAGAACTGCCACAGGGAGTATGGCTGTAATCCCATGGTTGCCGCTTCCTGCGCTGCTCATTACAGGCAGAAGTATGCCTGACATCCTTGCATCGGCTGCTGCAGCAGTAACACTTCTTATATTAAGGGCGACCTCATCATTATCCTGCAAAGCAAAAATATCCTTAAGAGCCCTGCCAAACCTGCTTCCCTGGACGCATTCCCCGCAGATCGAGCATACATCACTGGGTTTGAATCCTCCCTCAGCAACTGCCATATTCATTTCTATTCCTGAAAGGAGGAATTTTTTGTCATCTTCATCCATGTCATCAGTCATTTGGAGAGCTTCCGCAAATACATCAGGAAACCCGTCGTCCTCAAAACCGATAGAAGATACTGATGGATCTGATCTGTCTTCCATGAGAGTAATTCCGTCAACGATAACTTTTTCTATATGGTTGTAATTCCCGCAGACAAGACAGACAGCTTTATGCTCCGGCGTAAAAACCGATGCCAGGACATAAACACCGCTCCTGTCCGGATCGCAGTAGATAGTAGTCCTCTCTTCCTTGACCCATCTTTCAGCTTTTTCAACATCTTTTGCAGTGCTGTTTCTGAGCACCTCGAGCCCCAGATCTGGATCTCCGCAAATAGCTCCCATTGCAGCAGCCATCGCATTGCCCCTTGCACCTCTGGTTCCGGGGATACCGACTGCCATACCGTTCTTATATATGCTTCCGCTGACTGTGACTCTGATAGATGCAACATCTTCTCTGTCAGGGAGCTCTTTACATGCTCTGGCAACAGCAAGGGCCACTGCTCCAGGATCGGTGCATCCAAGCGCGGGCTTGACCTCTTTTGCAAGAAAATCTTTAAGCAACAGCAAGGGAATCCCTCCTAACGAAGATAGCGGATCTTTCCATCAACAACTGTTAAGCCGACTGTCATGTTCTGGATATCGTGGTCATCAACTCTGAACGGGTTTTCCATAAAAGCGATTATATCTGCTGCTTTTCCTATTTCCAGTGTTCCGCGGAAATCTCCTTCTCCGCACACAACTGCACCGCCCTTTGTGTACATCGCAAAGGCTTCCACTCTGTCAAGCTTTTCAGAGGGCAGCCAACCGTGTTCAGGCTGGTTCAAAAGATCTTTCCTAAGAATCGCAGCCCTGATACCGAGCATTGGATCGAGCGGCTCTGTGGGAGAATCGGATCCGGCTCCTACCGTGATGCCATACTGTATAAGAGTCTTCCATGCATAGCTCCATCTTGCTCTTTCCGCGCCAAGCCTTGACATGACGATCGGCCAGTCGGATGTTACAAATGCAGGCTGTATATCTGCCATTACACCAAGTTCTGCCATCCTTTTATAAATATCATGTGCCCCGATCTGACAGTGTACTATCCTATGCGAGATCTGAGTCTCCTTGTTGGATGCTCTTTTGGCAGATTCAACAGCATTGAGGCACCTGTCTATAGCCCCGTCTCCTATCGCATAATAGGCCACCTGCATGCCGGCTTCCTGTGCTATCGCAGTCAAACGATCCAGTTCTCCCTGCGATCGTGCATATATTCCTCTGTTC
>JAQVPO010000028.1 GCA_028702015.1 Synergistaceae bacterium
ACTGTTAAGAAGGAAGGTCCCTCCTTCTGCCGCTCCCTTAAGCACATCAAGCTTTTCAAGGAAAGAATATACGTGACATGCCACAAAGTTGGCCTTGTTTATCATGTAGCTGGCATATATCGGGTTAGGACCGAAACGGAGGTGGCTTACTGTTATGCCTCCTGATTTTTTTGAGTCATAGCTGTAGTATCCCTGTGCATAAAGGTCCGTTTCCCCGCCTATGATCTTTATGGAATTTTTATTGGCGCCGACTGTTCCGTCCGAGCCAAGGCCGTAGAAAAGGCAGCGGACAGTCTGCGGGTCTTCTGTGTCAAATGAAGGATCGTAATCGAGGCTTGAAAAACTGATGTCGTCATCTATCCCTATGGTAAAGCTGTCCTTCGGCAGTGCTTTTTTGAGCTCGTCATATACTCCCTTCACCATCGCAGGGGTGAAATCCTTGGAAGAGAGGCCGTAGCGTCCCCCTACTACCGTTATGTCACTGCCGGAGAGAGCCTCTCTTACATCCATGCAGAGCGGCTCGCAGATCGCCGAAGGATCCTTGCAGCGGTCAAGCACGGCTATCCTCTGCACTGTCGCAGGAAGTGTGTTGAGAAATCTGGAAACATCGAAGGGACGGAAGAGACGGACTACAAGAAGTCCTACTTTTTCTCCGTTCATGATCAGACGGTCAACTGTTTCGCGGGCAACAGCTGCCCCTGATCCCATTATCACTATGACTCTTTCAGCATCTTCGGCTCCGTAGTAATCAAAGAGATGGTACTTGCGTCCGATCTGTTTCGCAAAGCGGTCCATGGCTTTTTGTGTTATATCCGGAACGGCTTCGTAGAATGGAGTGCAAGCCTCCCGTGCCTGGAAGAATACATCCGGATTCTGTGCAGTACCGCGTATAAAGGGAGCATCCGGACTGAGCCTGTTGTATCTGTGGGCCCTGACCATGTCATCGTCAATGAGCGCCCGCATATCGTCATAGTCTATCTCTTCCACTTTCATCTCTTCATGGCTTGTCCTGAATCCGTCAAAGAAATGGACTACAGGGACACGGCTTTCAAGGGTTGCCATCTGCGAGATGAGCGCCATATCCATAACTTCCTGGACTGTGGACGAACATAGCATCGACCAGCCCGTCGTCCTGACCGCCATTACATCCGAGTGATCGCCGAATATAGAAAGCGCATGCGTCGCCAAAGTCCTTGCCGTCACATGCATTACGGTGCTTGTAAGTTCGCCTGCAATTTTGTACATATTGGGAATCATAAGAAGCAGGCCCTGCGATGCGGTAAACGTCGTACCAAGAGCTCCTGCCTGTACTGCGCCGTGATAAGCTCCTGATGCCCCGGCCTCGCTCTGCATCTCCTCGACATGAGGCACTGTGCCCCATATGTTGGGACGTCCATCGGATGTCCACTGATCTGACCATTCTCCCATCGGTGAAGATGGTGTTATTGGGTATATCGCTATCACTTCATTGACTGCGTGAGCAACATGTGCTGCAGCTTCATTACCGTCTAGGGTGACCATCCTCCTGTTTATCATTTCAGTTACCTCCTCATTTTTTAAGGGAATTAAAAGCAGAAATTCATTCATATCCCCTGATATCAACTGTCATTCGATAATTATTACACAAAAATTGTGAAAAACATATCGGCAATTTCAAAATATTAAAGATTATGATCTGAAATACTGCAATGTTCAAGCGCATAAACCCAGTAAATCCGAGAATAAGCAGAGACCGCGGAAAACTAATAATTCAAATAATATACAGCATAAAAATTAAAAGCCTCTCCTTGTCAGGAATCATCTTTTCCATGACAGGAAGAGGCTATTTCAGTTATTTCCCCTGCTCAAGCAGCATACGATCAATGCAGCATGTGCAACATTTTACATAAATTAAAGATCAGATCACAATTTCAGCATAGTTCCTGCATTTTGCGCGGCAGCCTTTTCAAGTATCAGCTTGGCTGTCATGACATCATGGCTGGCAATACCCATAAAGAGGCATGTTCTACGGCCTTCTCTGACTGGTGCAGCTTTCCCTGCTAAAACTTCTCCCATATCTGCATATATCTCATCCGCAAGCGGATATCCGTTCTGGAAATAGGTGCCATGCTCCTGTGTCCACAGGTACTGATTCCTGTTGTCACACACAAAGACCCTTCCTTTATTTACAACGTCAGCAGCAAACGTCGAATCATAGTCGCTTGTCATACAGAAGACATCCTTCTTAAGCATGTCAGCAGTTATCGTTCTATCCGGTTTTTCAAGTATTGGTGCGCAGGTCGTGACCACATCAGCGTCTTCGCACGCTTTTTTTACATCATGGCATATTACGAACCGCACACCGGGACATATGTCTTTCATGGCTTCAATATATCTCTCAGCCTGTTCGGACATTGGATCATATATTTTCACTGTCTTCATTTTGGGAAGGACTTCCCTGAAAGCACGGAGTGTAATCTTTCCTATAGTTCCAAGTCCGGCAACTGCTACAACTTCAGCATCAGGATCCGCGAAATACCTGGCGCCAAGTCCCGCCGCCGCTCCTGTTCTCCATGTAGTCATCCAGTTGCAGTCCATAATTGCTTTTACTATTCCTGTCTCAACATCATTGAGGATAAAAACGCCATTGTTGTACGGCAGCTTTTTCTGCAGATTTCCCGGATAGCCCGCCACCCATTTTATCCCTGCCATATCAACTTCACCGCCGATCCAGCAGGGCATCGCATGCATGTAACAGTCATGTCTGGGGTGAACTCCGATCTTTGCGGGAAGCTCTGTCTTATTTTCGCCGTTCATTTTCCAGCCCGTTTCTACGTGCTCCATTACTTCCTTCATTGTGATGCCAAGAGATTCAACATCTGCCTGAGAAATAAAACGAACATCATACGCCATTACAAAAACGCCTCCTCTTTATGTTTTCCCGATATACCGGGTTGTGTTCGGCAAAAAACTTAAGACATAAGATCCGGGAGACAGACATTTTCTGATACAAATTCTTTATCACCAGCAAAAAGACTATTCCTTGATTCAATACGCTTTCTGCATCCTTCCTTATCGGACAGATAAACACCGTACAGGATCGAATGGATAACCGACATCACACCGGCACAGGGATCCATGAACGAAATAAATTTCTGCGGAACTATGAAGAGCAGATCGCAGTATTCTGCTATGGGGGAAGCCATAGAATCTGAAACACCGATTATCCTCATACCTCTTTCCTTCATGACCCGCACTATAGACTGCATCCTTACCGGATATCTTGGAAAACTAAAGACAAAGGCGACAGTCCCCTCCGGCGCATCAAGCAGCACATTCCTATCCGAAATATCCGTTCCTCTGAGGACAGTGACATTCCCTCTCATAGTACCCAGAAAATAGCCGGCATACTCGGCAAGGAACAAATTGCTTCCCGTCCCTGAAACGATCAGTGCAGGCGCATCTGATATCCTTCTTACTGCCTCCCTGAAATCCTGTTTGTCGATAAGACTGTAAGTATCGTCCATGATTGCCCGTTCCATTTCAAAAATCGTATCGAAGGGTTCTGCCTCTTCTGTTCTGACGTTCTTAGATGAATAAATCGCTAATTTTTTGGGTAAATCATTCTCTATCTCTTCCCTTAAAGCATTCTGGAGGTTTGAAAAAGACCCGTAGCCAAGAACCTGAGCAAACCTAACAACAGTCCCCTGTCCCGTTGAAGTAAGTTTTGAAAGTTCAGCGAGAGTAACATAAGCCAGAGATTTATATGAAGATAGGAGATAGTTGCCTACGACACGCTGTGCCGGAGAGAGAAGGTCGTATTTGGAACGTATCCGTTCAAGAAGAGAAAGATTTTTGCTGTTCATGGAGCATTTTCTCCTTAATTTTATGACATTTGGAGTATTTATTCCGACTAAATATTACTTCGCATGTTCTGATTTGTCAATCAAAATATTTTATATTATGTATTAAGATTGCAGATAGTAATTTATTGTGCTAGCATCTGAACTAAATAAATTCAAAAAAGAAAAGAGTGGATGAACAAATGAAAGTCACCAGGATGGTAGCTGCAATCGATTCCCACACCTGCGGTGAGCCTACAAGGATAATAATAGGAGGCGCACCGCTGTTTAAAGGGAAGACGATGTCCGAGAAATGGAAAGATTTCTGTGATAACCACAACGACTTCCGCCGATTTATAATGACAGAGCCTCGCGGTCATTCAGACATGTTCGGAGCTATAATGGTCCCTCCTGTCAACCAGGAAGCACATACGGGAGTCATTTTCTGCGATTCGGGCGGCAGTGTTTCCATGTGCGGGCATGGTTCTATAGGGCTTTCTTCCGCAATGGTAAATCTTGGTATGGTACCTGTGACAGAACCACTGACGGAGATCAGGCTTGATACTCCGGCAGGACTGGTCACCATGTCAGTTGAAGTAGAAAATGGAGAAGCAGTATCGGCAACGCTAAAAAACGTCCCTGCCTTTGTGTTTGCAAGGGAGCTCGACCTATATCTGCCTTCCCTTGATAAAACAGTTAAGTTTGATATTAGTTTCGGAGGAAGTTTTTTCGCGATACTGAAAGCCGAGGATTTCGGTTTTGAGATAGTTCCTTCAGAAGCAGCAGCTATAACTAAGATGGGTCTTGAAGTAATGGAAGAGGCGAATAAACAGCATAAAGTACAGCATCCGCTCATTCCTGAAAACAACAAAGTACTGCTTGCAGAATTCGGAATCCATAAAGAAGGCGAAAATGCAAGGAACTGCGTCATATTCGGAGCAAAGAACGTCGACAGATCGCCCTGCGGCACAGGAACCTGTGCAAAGATGGCGCTGCTGGCCGCAAAGGATGAACTCAAACCAGGAGAAAGCTTCATGCACGACAGCATACTCGGAACAATTTTCGAGGGCTATTACGAAGCGGGACTCAAGGTCGGCGATTTCGATGCCATACAGCCTTACATCAAGGGTTCAGCCAATATCACAGGATTCAACTGGCTTGTGCAGCAGGAAAGCGATCCGCTCCTGCCCGGCTTCCTCCTTGGATAAGTCATAGAAAAATAAACGATATTATATAGTATATAGACAGAAAGAAAACGCATCATTTCAGCAGATGCATGTTTCTTTCTGTCTTTGATAATTGATGTAAAATAGCTTTGTGCGTGATATTCAAAAGTTATGACTGCGGAGGGAATTTTAGTGAAAACAACAGCCCGGGGATCGCTGAACATCTTTTCATGCCTTTGTCTTGCCTTTTTGCTGATAATGATCATTTCCGGAATATCACACGCCGAATCACTCTCAGATCTTAAAAGAGAGATGGTCGAGTACCAGTCTCAGCCTCTGGAAAGAATACGAATACTTAAAAACGAGATACTGAACATACAGGGAATAGAGGATGGACTTGCAAGACAGTACAAGATCCCTGTCTCACAGGTAATCAGCTATGAGATGATGCTTGAGAGCAATATACAGATCTACCACAGCATATATTTTCTTCAGAATCAGGGATCATCTGCGTCTCAATTGATCCTTGAAGAGGGCAGACTTGAAGAAATGGCCCAGCACACTTCTCCTTATTCCTTCCTTCTCTATCTTAATTTCCTCGAAGATGTACAGGATTATCACGATGAAGCGGAAAGATATAAAAAGCTTATAGAGCAGTCAAAGAACACAATAACAAGAAACAATACCGAAAGGATCGAAGCAGAAAAAGCATTCCGCCTCGTCAACGACCAGCTTTCACTGGGCGGCGCATCCAGCCTCACCAACAGCTGGCGTATGAGGGAAATAAAAGCTAAGCTTGAAGAATACACAGCAGTAAATACACTCAGCACCACGACACTCTCCCTGGCCGAGAAGGAGCTTAGCGATGTACAGGGCAAAATAGAGACCATAGCCCCTATGCTTGACAATATCAGGCGCAACATCAGATTCACCAGCGATGATTTCGCAGTACTTAATGCAATGGTGTTCGAAAAGACAAAATCGCTTTATGATACTATAGCAATGCTTAGAGAAAAGATAACTCCCTTCAGCACACTTAATAATGATGCTGCAGACATCACCCCCTTTGCCAGGTTCTGGCTTTCAAACGAAAAACAGCTTGTACGGGACGAAATATTGATGATACTTGAAGTCATTGAAAAATGGACATCGCTCAGATCAGTATGGAGAGGCATACAGGATCTTATAGAAGGAAATCTGGACATTGGGAGACAAAAGCTTATCCTTTCAAGAACAAACAACTACATAGACGACATCAATACAAATATGAGCATCTGCGTGGATGCCATACAGACGATACGAGAGACGGAACAGGCTGTCAGCAGAAGATTCAGCAACAAGAATCCCATCATGACGGAAAGTGATCTGCAGATAAGGGACAGGTTCCTTGATAACCTCTCTGCAAGAAAGAAAAGATACCTCTCCTACCTCGTTGACCTTGGAATGATAAGAAGCCAGTATAAGGATCTTCAAAAAGAATCGATGCGAATAACAGGAACTCTCAGCAATGAAGACAAGCTGAACTTTCTCTGGATAAGCAGCCTTTCAAGGATCAAAGAGACAGAACTCTGGCATGTAGGAGAATATCCGATAACAATAGGCAAATTCTTTTTTGCCCTGATGATATTCTTATCTGGATTTGCTCTAACCAGATATTTTGCATATGCTTTCCGAAAAAGAACTGCTGACGGATTGAGCATGAGCAGACACAGCAGCCTCATAGTACAAAAGTTCATCTATTACACTGGTGTGATAGTTTCAGCCTTTTTCGGCCTCTGGAGCCTCCGTATACCGCTTACTGCATTTGCCTTCCTCGGCGGTGCTGTTGCTATAGCAGTCGGATTCGGAGCACAAAAATATACCGGTGATATTTTAAGCGGCATTATTCTTCTTTTTCAGAAAAAGGTAAGAATAGGGGACGAAGTGATAATATCCGACCAAAGAGGGATCGTAGAGGAAATTACCTTACAGAACACTGTCGTACGATGCGAACAGAGCAATCACCTGATCCTGCCCAACAGCAGGGTCCTTGAAGGAGAAATAATTAACCTGACTCTTAACAATTCGTTCACACGCTCAGAGGTAAGAATATCTGTAGCATATGATACCGATATCGAAAAGGCCATGTCGATAATAAGGGAGATACTCAGCAATGACAAGAATGTCCTGAAATCGCCTCCCTATAAGATACTCCTTGAGGATTTCGGAGAAAGCGCCCTGGACCTTACTGCACTCTTTTTTGTAGATATAAAGGAAAATCTCGAAAGGGATGTCAAAAGTTCAGTCCGTCAGAAAATCCTTGCTGCTTTCAGCAGTGCAAGAATTGAAATACCATTTCCGCAAAGAGACATCCGCATCAAAAACGAAACACCAGGGACAGAGGAAAAATAAAGAGCTCTCTTCCCCAAGTAAATTATTACCTGTTTTTCAATACCTGCTCCTACGGCAGCTGGCTTACGGATTTTGTCAGGGAATAAAGCCTGTAGGAAGCTGCCACCATATCTATGACGGACGAGGTGTATTTAAACATCTTTGAGCTTTTCGTATATATCCCTTCCGCGATAAAATTTACTCGACCGTCATGAAGGAGCCTGATGGCATAGTCCCTGCTGCCCTCTTTGTCCTCTGAATAAACCGCGATGGAATGTCCCCCCTGATTTTTTACAAGCTTCATGCATGGCACATCAGTACTTCCGTCACCGATGAAAAGCATCCTCGAAAATGGTATCCTGCGGTCTTCTTCAGGGACAAACTCATTGACAGACTCGTTGTCAGTTATATTTTCGATCCCCTTGTTGATCCTGTACAGATACTGAGTCTTGGTGGTGTAGTTGACTGCATTTGCCGGCCAAACAGCAACTCCGTGCTGGTCATATATGAAAGAGCTTGCATATATTTCCTTGACATGCGTGCTTATCGCGGTCCCCTGGATCATCTCCCTCAGACCGGAGGATATTATGTAATGTTCCAGCCTGACACCATTTTTTGCGGCATATTCATTTATATCTCCGAACCAGCTTTTTACCCCTCTGAAAAGGTCTACCGCCTTCCCATATTTCCTGAAAGCGCTCCTTGATATCTGAACCTTTCCCGACATCCTTGCCTTGTCCAGCATCAGCTTCATGTAAGCAAGTATAGGATCGACCTCATGTTCTCTGGCAAGGGCATTGGACTCCTCCCAAAACTCTGCAGGAGAGATCTTCAGGTCAGGGAAAAAGTCGTGTTCCTGCATATTTCCGGGAGCAAGGGTCCCGTCAAAATCGTAGCACATAGCCATTACAGGATCTCGATATGACATACGATTCAGCCTCCTGATATATATATTTCAGCATACACTCTGTTTTTGTAAGCGATAATAAATAATTAGTCAATTAAATATTTTCCTGAAATAGTACATATATATATTACATCCTGACAACAGCTTATTTGCTTCAGCATAAGTTTTAAATACTATTGAACAATATTATCAGCATATAGTAAACATTAAGATTTAACATGAAGCTGGCAGAGAATAAAAAATTACATCGATAACAGGAGGAGCACAGTTTGAACTTTAAATATTCAGAAAATTGCGATATAATTTTAATACCTAAAAAGCAAGAAGGGGGGAACCGGAAATGGCAATTGATATTAAAACCCAATACATAAATGTGCCCGGAGGTTATGTCGGTCTGCAGGTATTAGGCGACAACGATTCCACTATCCCAATTCTTTTCCTTCACGGAGGCCCCGGAGGCAATTTTGACTCGTTCACTCCAATGGCCGAAATGCTTGCCGAACACTGCAAGGTATACATGTACAACCAGCTTGGCAGCGATGAAAACAACGACGTAGGGGACGAATCCCTGTGGGTTCCGGAACGTTATATCGAAACCCTTGATACCATCATAAGCGAAATAAAAGTTGAAAAGCTTCACCTGATAGGACATTCCTGGGGAGCGATGCTGGCAGCGGAACACGTACTGAGAAATCCAGGATCTCCTGTCAAGTCTATAACAATGGTCAGCCCCTATCTAAGCACGGAAATATGGATAAGAGATGCAAAATCCAGGCTTGCAGAAATGGGAGAAGACTATCTAAGAATTGTTGAGGAGTCTGAAAAGGAAATGCTGTTCGGAGGCAAGCTGTATCAGGATATAATTGAGGAATACAACAGTCAGTTCCAATGCAGGGAACTTCAGAAACACAAAAGACAGTTCAGACAGTACGCCATGAAACCCAAAACCGTTACAGGCACGAGAGTATACAGACATATGTGGGGGCCCAGTGAATTCACATGCGTTGGCATTCTGAAAGACATGGACATAACACCGAGGCTGCCGCAGATAAAGGTAAGGGTGCTTATAATATGCGGAGTATACGATCAGGTCAGGAAAGAGACAATAGAGTACTATCGTTCCCTAATTCCTGGCTCTGTGAGGGTAACGATACCCGAAGCCTCTCAGACATCCTTCCTTGAGAACCCTGACAGTTTTTACGATTCGCTCACAGCTTTCCTGCAGAGATTCATTTAATAGTACTTTAAAAGGGGCGCCGCGGAATAAGCGGCGCCCCTTTTTGTTTTACTCTGCATATTACTCTAAAATCTCTTTGAGAAAGCTCTTCACAAGATTCGACGTCATTCTTTTCCGCCACTCAGAGCTCTTTCTTGGCTTGACCTCATCATAAACGGCTTTTGCGGCTTCTTCAGCAAGTTCTTCGGTGAGACGTTTCCTCACAAGTACTGACTTAAGTTCCTTCAGGCGCATCGGTATCGGAGACATGCTTCCTGCTGCAGCACGGAAATCCCAGAT
>JAQVPO010000029.1 GCA_028702015.1 Synergistaceae bacterium
GGCCCGCCGGTGTAGCTCAGTTGGTAGAGCAGCTGACTTGTAATCAGCAGGTCGGAGGTCCGAGTCCTCTCGCCGGCTCCAGAAATATCAAGGGTCTGTGGAATATTCCACAGACCCTTTTTTGCTGCATTTCAGGGGATGCCCTTGATCCCGTATGTTTACTTTATTTCTGAGGCTTCTTTAAACAAATGCAGCCATTCTATTCAACTTCGATGTCAATCGCTGTGTTGATTTTTTCTTCTTTGGGTACGGTTATCTTAAGAAGACCGTCGCAAAGTTTTGCCTTGATTCCTGATGCGTTGGCTCCTGTCAGGAGGATGCTTCTGCTCATTGATAAAGAATGCCTTTCCCGATGTATGTAATTTTTATCCTTATCTTCTGTGCTTTCATCCTTTGTTACTGCAATCGTGAGCTTATCTTCATCAAGGTTCAGTTTGATGTCGTCCCTATTGACGCCGGGCAGCTCTGCTTCAATAAGATATTCGTTCCCCTTGTCCTGAACATCTACCTTGAATGTGTCATATGCCAGAGTCCGTCTTATGGGCCAGTCGCTTGAAAAAAAGTCATCAAGCACGTTGTAAAAATCCTCCAGCCCAGTTTTTGTTGCGATCTCCCTGTTTCTTTTGTTGAAAGGTACCAGTCCAACCATGATTAACAACTCCTTTAAAATTAATTTTATCAGCACTCTTATTTATTGAGTACGAGTATAATTTATCATATATTGACTTATTTGTCAAGTCAATTATGGTCAAGTATTATCAAATAAATAATTTACGCAATAGATTCCAAATGTTATATTTATCTGCATCTACTAAAATATGAGGTGCAGGTGAGTGAAATGGATGTTGATGAATAGCCGGAAGAGATGCTCTGCCGGAGTTTCTGTTAAAGAATTCACAGGATTAAAAGTATCAGACTGTGCTGTGATAGTGATATCTGGGTCATGATATGAAGGATTTTTATATAAGCAGTCTATTGTTTGACATAAAAAACATATGTGGTAATATTGCCACATAGTTGAGGAGAAAAAAACAAATGATCGATAAAAGTTCAGTACAGGAAAAGAAAGTAGCGATACTCAAAGGACTTGCGCATACTGTGCGCCTTTCTATAGTCGAAGCACTTGCTGATTCAGAGATGTGCGTATGTGATATTGCTGAAATGTTTCACTTTGACAGGACCACGATCAGCAAGCACCTCTCTCTCATGAAGGAACTTGGAATACTTGAAGACAGAAAAGAAGGCTTGAGGATCTATTACAGCCTGAAGATGCGCTGTTTGCCATCGATGCTCTCCTGTATTCAAAAAGTAGTTGAGGGAGAAGCTCCACAAGCGCCATTCACGACTGATTGCTGTGGAAAGAAACAGATTAAAGAAGAGGGAGTCGATAATGTTATGAAATTACAGATACTTGGTACAGGATGCCCGAAATGCAAAAAACTTGGAGAACTGGCAGAAGAGGCAGCTAAAGAAATGGGTTTCGAATTCGAGATGGAAAAGGTAACTGAAGTGAAAAAGATAATGGACTTTGGCGTAATGTCGACTCCGGCACTTGCAATAAATGGCAGAGTGGTACTTGCAGGACATCTTCCTTCGTATGAAAAAGTAAAAGAGCTGATTGCAAAGGCAGGGGATGTTCAGGAACCGGAGAGCAAAGAGACTGGAAGCTGCAGTCTTTGAGGCTGATCTAACGCGGGCGGTGCCCCCAAATACTCTTATCCCCGCATCCGTGGGGAATTTTTAAAGTTGAATATGTGCAATAAATGCCACCTATTGGCAAAATGGAGATGACTGGTTATGAGCGATCGTAAAAAATTTTTTTGGATAGCAGGATTTTTCCTTGTATTTTACTTCCTTCCGGCAGGTAATGAGCGTGTGGTAGCAGGACTTGCCGAATCTGTTGCCATGATGTCTGATTATGCAAGAGAACATGTGCTTCTCTGCCTGATACCGGCATTCTTCATAGCAGGGGCTATCTCGGTATTCATAAGCCAGCAGTCCGTAATGAAGTATCTGGGGGCAAAGGCAGATAAATGGATAGCCTATTCTGTGGCATCCGTATCAGGGACTGTTCTTGCCGTCTGTTCCTGTACAGTGCTTCCTCTCTTTGCCGGTATATATAAAAGAGGGGCGGGTCTCGGCCCCGCCGCTGCCTTTTTGTATTCAGGCCCGGCTGTCAATGTTCTGGCGATCGTACTTACCGCCCGCGTGCTTGGTTTTGAACTTGGAATGGCAAGGGCAATAGGAGCCATTATCTTCAGCGTTATTATCGGATTTATGATGTCTGTTATATTTGGTAAAGAAGAAGAGGCCAGGCAGGAAGAATTTGCTCATTTCCAGGAAGAGGAGAACTGCAGGCCGCTTTGGAAAACTGTGGTTTATATGGCAGGTATGATCGTATTTCTCGTTTTTGCTAACTGGGCTGCGCCTAAAGCGCCGAATTATTTCTGGGAAACGATCTACAGCATGAAATGGATCCTTGCAGGAATTGGTCTGGCCGTAACGATATTTACTTCTTTTGCCTGGTTTAACAAAGAAGAGCGGGGAGAATGGTTCAGCTCAACATGGGGATATACTCTCCAGGTCGTGCCGCTTTTATTCGGAGGAGTTTTGGTTGCTGGCTTTCTTCTTGGCCGTCCAGGGCACGAAGCGCTGATTCCAGGCCGCTACGTAGCAATGCTCGTCGGGGGCAATTCCCCCTGGGCCAATTTATTTGCCTCTATTTCTGGAGCATTTATGTATTTTGCAACACTGACAGAAGTTCCAATACTTCAAGGCCTTATCGGAGCCGGAATGGGCAAAGGCCCTGCATTGGCTCTGCTTCTTGCGGGACCGGCTCTTTCTTTGCCAAGCATGCTTGTCATAAACAGTATCCTTGGCCCTAAAAAAACTGTAGCTTATATAATGCTGGTTGTAACACTATCGACAATTGCCGGTATGATTTTTGGAATGATCGCATCATAAAAAATATACCTTAATATATACAGACTAGCTTTACGGAGGTGTTGTTTTGGATTCTTATCTCCTTTACGTGATAACTATGGTCTTGCTCTTGCTGTCGTTTTTTAAAGACAGAGAGAAGACACGCATAGCAATAAAAAAAGGATGGAAAGCTTTTGAGAACATACTCCCGGAATTTTTGGTTGTGATCCTATTTGTCGGTGCTGTGCTTGCTGTGCTTGATCCACAGACGATATCAAAGCTTATAGGCGAGGACTCAGGCTTGACGGGGGTAGTTTCGGCGGCACTTGTCGGATCAGTGACACTGATTCCTGGATTTATAGCTTTCCCGACGGCGGCGCTTCTCCTGAGGGCCGGTGCTGGTTATATGCAGATAGGGGCTTTTATATCGGCTCTTATGATGGTCGGTGTAGTAACTATGCCGGTGGAGATCAAATATTTTGGGAAAAAAATGACGATTTTGAGAAATATGATGGCCTTTATCTTTTCTTTTGTTGTAGCATTTGTGATAAAAAAGGTTATGGGCTGAAGTATTTGCTGTTATGAAAAAATATCTATGGGTCTTCCTGACTTTAATATGTATCGGGATCCTTACAGTTTTAAATTTTCCTGTCGGATCCAAGGCGTTATCAATAACCTTCCATTCTTTTATAGAGATGCTTTTTATAATACCGCCGGTCTTTATTCTTCTTGGTCTCCTTGATGTATGGGTCCCGAGAGAGCGGATGGTCAAGTATATGGGCAACGGATCGGGGCTTAAGGGGGTCCTTCTTTCCCTGTTTATCGGTTCAGCTGCTGCAGGTCCTCTTTATGCAGCTTTCCCGGTATCGGCAGTCTTAATGAGAAAAGGAACAAGTTTTTTCAATGTAATGGTTTTTATAGGAGCTTGGTCAACCACAAAGATACCAATGATTCTGTTTGAAATAGAATCACTCGGGGCTGCCTTTGCCATTACAAGGCTTCTTATTGATATTCCAGGTATAATAATTATTGCCTTTTTGCTTTCAAAAATCTGCAGTAAAGAGGAAATTAAAGATATATATGAAGGTGCAGAAAAAGATTGAGGCCATAGAACCAAAGCCAGGAGCTTTAAAAATATACTGTTCATTAAATATATAATGGAGACTATTTCTCCCTATTGTCGGTATAATGGTATACTAATAAATGTAAAAATACTCACATAGGAAGGCGTAAGAATGAACAAATACACCGAACAATCCTTGATTTTTAAGGCTTTATCCGATCCGCACAGAATAATGATAATTGACCTGCTTTCGTGCGGTGATCTTTGTGCCTGTACCATTTTAGAGGCTTTTAATCTTTCTCAGCCAACTCTTTCACATCATATGAAGATCCTTTGCCGGTCAGGTTTGGTCATTCCGAGGAGGGACGGCAAATGGACCCATTATTCACTGAATAAGGGGCGATTTTCTGAAATTATTTCCTTCATAGATACAATATCAACGGAAGTCGGTAAAGAGCGTATTTATTTTGATACTAAGTGCTGAGTGAGTAAACATCCTCTGCCAATAATTCAGATATACAGCGGCTGTTTGCCTATTGCATCATTGGCAGGAAATCTTTTCTTTTAGTTCCATAATTTTTCCCTCTATTGCATTGATAACTTTTATGAAGGTCTCATCGTCTTTTCCTGTGGGATCGTCTAATCCCCAGTCTTCTTCATAGCTTCCTTCAACAGGAGGACATACTGCGTTGCATCCCATTTTTATTACGATATCTGGCTCTGGGATATCGAAAATCATTTTGGGATGCTGTTCTTTTTCCATATCTATACTGTGAATGTCCTTCATCAGACGCACCGCATCCCGGTTTATGCGGTTTTTTAATTCAGTCCCTCCCGAATAGCTTTCAAAAACATCGGATGCAAGCTTTTTGCCCAGAGCTTCGGCTATCTGGCTTCTGCAGGAGTTATGTACGCATACGAAGACTACTTTAGGTTTCCCCGTGCATTTCATAAATATATTCTTTTTCTTTTTTTGCATTAAAGTGTCCTCCTATGCATGATATGGCTTTTGTTTGAAACATAATGTTTTTATACTGCTATTTTAGCATTGCCAAACTGGTGTTTATAATATATTGACATGCATCTATGTGTAATATATATTAAGCTTGGCAGCTATTGATTTCATTGATTGATGCCAATCTTTTATTACGAAGAAGTGTGAAAAATGAAGACTTGCTGCAGATGCAATGAAAGTTTGTCAACTTCTCTTGATACAATGGACATTCTTGGGGCATGGAAGACAAGGTGGGGTATTGGCAGAATGACTTATACAATTAACCCAGGGTTATATTCTGTCGGATGCCCGGATCAATATTCTCCGGTACTGGTAACTTCCAATTATAAACTGACTGTTGATAAAGTCAGAAAAAATCTTTCAGGCAGAAATCTATGGGTCCTTGTACTTGATACGAAAGGAATAAATGTATGGTGTGCTGCAGGGAAGGGTACTTTTGGCACGGAGGAGCTTATTGCCCGTATCGATCAGGAAGGCCTGAAGGAAAAGGTGGTCCACAGGGAGCTTATTCTTCCCCAGCTTGGAGCAACGGGAGTTTCTGCCCATGAAATAAAAAAAAGGAGCGGCTTCAAAGTTGAATACGGGCCTGTGAGGGCGGAAAATATTCCATATTTTCTTGATAACGGAAAGAGACTTAATCCGTCTATGAGAGAGGTCAGTTTCCCTCTCTTCGACAGGCTTGTTCTGACACCTGTAGAGATCGTCATCGCCATGGACTTGATGCTCAGGGTTTTCGGAGTAATGGCCATCCTCTCTGCCCTTGGTATATTGCCTGTTGAAAGGGCAGATTACCTTGGACTGATCGGGGCTGTTATCACGGGTACTTTTTTATCTCCTCTTCTTCTCCCGTGGATTCCGGGAAGAGCCTTTTCATTTAAGGGAATGTTAACAGGTCTCATATGGGCGGTATCATATATTTTATTTTTATACTCGAAAGGATATACTGGCAGTCTCCAGCTTTTTTCATATTTATTGATCCTGCCGTCTTTGTCCGCATTTTTCAGTATGAATTTTACCGGTTCGTCTACGTACACATCCCTGTCCGGAGTTGAAAAAGAAATAAAGACTGCGCTTCCAATTATATTGGCTGCGCTTGTCGCAGGGATCTTAACTAGAATAATATCGCTTTTTTAGCATAAAGGAGGAGGGACATATGGGATTTAAGTATTTAAAAGATGCTGTGACACTAAAGCTTGACACAGATAAATGCATTGGCTGCGGTATGTGTGAAATTGTATGTCCGCACAGCGTTTTTTTAATAAAAAATAATATAGCAGTTTTAACTGATAGAGATAAGTGCATGGAATGCGGGGCGTGCTCAATGAATTGTCCTGTTTCTGCAATTACAGTAAGAAAGGGTGTAGGCTGCGCTTATGCTGTATTAATGGGTATGTTTAAAGAGGATGGATGCGGAGGAGGTCCTTCGTGCGGAGGTTCTGGCTGTTGCTGATAATATTATAAAGAAAATAAACTATAGAGGATTCCATTAAGATTTTTAATGTCCAATGAAAATAATATAGAGATACTTCATTATCACTATTCTTACCAGCTTTCTGAGGTCCGGTCAAATATCAGCATTATCTTTACTGATTTGGATATATAATCTACCGGAACAAAATCAGAAAGGAATGGTGTCTAATTTGGCACGCAGCCTTGCCCCTGTTTTACTTCTCCTTGTCTCAAATATTTTTATGACCTATGCATGGTATGGACATCTGAAACATATGGGTTCAAAGCCCCTCTTATTTGCGATACTGTCAAGCTGGGGCATCGCATTTTTTGAGTACTGTTTCCAGGTGCCGGCAAACAGGCTTGGATATCAGATATACACACTTCCTCAGCTTAAGATAATGCAGGAAGTCATAACAATGTGTGTTTTTGCTGGGTTTACCCTCTTTGTCATGAAAGAGAAATTGACGCTGAATTATCTTTGGGCGTCGTTATGCATGGTGGGAGCGGTTTTTTTTATTTTTAATCCCGACTGATACTATGCAGTCTTTTTTCAAGAGTATCAGAAAGAGTTGTATATCGTATGAATCAGTGATAGCAGCTGTCTATGGCGGACAGCTGCTATCCTCCTAATTGGACTGATCGGTATTCCCTGTAAAAAGCGAGGCTTTTCAAAAGTCAGAAGATTTTCTCTACCCCTCTTTTTTAAAAATTGTCAGCAGGATCGAGACCAAGGCAATGCAGGCAATTACCGCGGGAGCAATAAAATTTTTTTCCATCAGAGATCTCCTCCTATTAAGATCCTTTGTTGTTTAATTTCTTACATTATATGTAAGCAGCAGATCCGCGGATATCGTGGAGTATATGATTTGTGGGTGGGGAAATCATTAGAAGGCGCTAAGGATATTGCTATGTTCAGCTGGCAAAAGCATAGAAAAACAGGAGCATATATAATCCAACTCAGCAGTATTTCCAATCACTATAATTTTATTGGAACGACAATACTTACTGTAGTTCCTTTTCCTGGTTCAGAAACGATATCGAACTTGCCTCCCATTGTTTTCAGCCGTTCTCTTATGCTGAAAAGTCCCATGCCAGAGAATTTTTTGATATTTTGTTCAAAAGTGCCGTTAGTGAAACCTATACCGTTGTCTTCTACCAGCAGTTGAATCTTTTTTGTCCCCCATCTTGTCTGGACAAGCACTCTGCTGGCTTTTGCATGTTTTGAAACATTTGCCAGGAGTTCGTGAGCCATCTGATAAAGCAGAATTTTAGTATCTTCAGGGATTTTTTTTTCGCTGCCGTGAGTCAGGAAAATACAGTCAATGCTGGCAGATGCTCTTATGCTCTCACATCTTGATTCCAGGGCTGCGTTCAGACCTAATTCATACAGCAACGGAGGGCTTATGGAAAAAGTGAAATTTCTTGTGTCGTCTATGAGTTTTTCCATATCATAAGTTATCTGAGCAAGTTTATTTTCTTTTTCGTCAGGTGTCAGTTCAGATGTTCTTAAGTCCTTCAGCGCATGTAGGAGGGATACCATTGAGTACCCCAAAGTATCATGCAGGGTTGTTGCTATTGAGCGTCTGGTTTTTTCTTCTGCCAGTGTGAGGCTTGTTGTAAGTTTTCTAAGCCCTTCCCTTGATTCGATAAGCTGTTTTTCCTTGATACTGAGATCTTTTGTTGCAGTATGAAGATCTGACATGTCACGAAAAATTGAGACAACGTGTCCCGCGATCGGAGAAAAAGCGAACATTTGATAATACCCTGGGATGATACTGCTTTGCCCTTCAAAGTATCCTGAGTTTTCATAACGGTTGGTCTCTTCGTTGAAGGTTGCACACTCTGCAGATGCAACTCTTAACATCAGATTTTCCCAGCCGATGTTTTCCTCTCCTGCCCAGATTTCTGTGTATAACCGACCAATTACATCTTCCCTTTTTATAAAGCCCTTGCCGGTAAGGTAGTATTTGAGATAAGCATCGTTTATACGCTCATATTCCAGGTCGATCAGCTTGTCAGATCGTCCTTTTACGACTCTGTATACTGATACAGGGTCAAAGATGCTTGAAAATATTGCATCAAGTATCTGCTGTGTCCGTTTTTCTTCATTCATCAAGGTCTATGAAACCTTCCCTCATAGCAAACCTGATAAGCTCTCCGGTGTTCTCACAGCCCAGTTTGCGCATGATATTTGCCTTGTGTGTGTCAGCAGTGCTCCGGCTTATGTGCAGTTCTTCCGCTATTTCTTTTACACTTCTTGATGCGGAAATCAGCCTGAGGATCTGACGTTCCCTTGCAGAAAGATCCTTCAGCTTTTCTAAGGTTGCGGGAATATTTTGTTTGCTGATGTAATCTCTTACAAGCATTTTGATCACTTTGGAGCTTAAATACATTTTCCCTGCCAGTAAGTTGTTTACTGCAGTGATCAGTTCTGATGGTTCAGAGTCTTTCAGTACGTAGGCATCGGCACCTGCCTGCAGCGCCTCTATTGTCAGCCGAAGATCAAGGTGCATGGAAAGTATAAGTATTTTTACCTCAGGCAGTTTTGACTTGATTTTCCTTGTTACCTCTATGCCGTACATGTCCGGCATGGTTATATCCAATATAACAAGATCCGGCCGTTTATCCAGAGTCATCTGAAAAGCATCGCTTCCTGTATGTGCTTTCCCGGCTATTTCAAGTTCTTTAACGCCGGAAGAGAGTATTCCTGCAATGCCTTCTATAAAAAGCCTATGATCGTCTGCAAGAATTACACGATGTTTCAAATCCATCACCTCACACTGAGTCTATTCTAGCAGTTTTGGAAGTCTATAAGACAAGATGATCATTATTTAGAAATAAAAAACATAAAATGACCTGTGGAATATATTAAAAAAACAGCTGATTCCATAAAAAATATCAGCACTTTCGTTGGTAAAAATGTGAAAGCAATAGTTTCTATTAGTTTGTTATGAACTGAAAGAGCGGGCAGTTGCTAGATTCACGAGGCCGTGTGTCCTAATGAAAAAACTTTAAAAAAAGCTTAAAAAAGTGCTTGACGAAAATGAAGAGGCGTCATATACTACCTCCTGTTGCGCTTCGGGCGACGTTGTTCTCAACTAAGTTTCTGAGGTATGCAACACGCACCATGACAGTTGAATAGAGGGCAAAGCAAAAGGGCAGAAATGGTTTACGGATCATGTCTGCAGTCGGAAGTCAGGAGTAATGAAAGAGTTATTTTTGGCTGAGACATAAGAAGAACGATAAAG
>JAQVPO010000030.1 GCA_028702015.1 Synergistaceae bacterium
CCATACTTCTTGAGGTAGGCCTGACTCCGGCAATAGAATCCCTTGCAGACAGGATGCTGGTGCCTCAGAAGATATCGTGGAAGATGTCAACAAGGGGCAATTCGGCTAAATATGACGCCGATGATGAAGTATGCATCATATTGTATCGTATGACAAAGGAACTTTTTGCAAACGTTATAAAGCATTCTAACGCTTCATTGGTCAATATCTGTATAAACAGAGGACCTCACGGTATTCAGGTAGTAATCGAAGACAACGGCAAAGGATTATCTAAAAAGATCAGCAGGGATGGAAATGCATCCTCTGGCCTCGGGCTTTTCAGTATAAGAGAACGCCTGATCCATATAGGCGGTGAAATGCAGATAATATCAGAAAACGGCGGCACGACCATATCCATGCTTGCACCGCTTCATCTTAATGAGAAATCCACAGGAGGTTCTGAATAAATGATCAGAATATTGCTTGCCGATGACCACGTGCTCTTTCGGGAAGGACTGAAAAGCCTTCTTACTAAAGAAAACGACATGGAACTTGTCGGTCTTGCCTCCAACGGTGAAGAAGCTGTAAAAATGGCAAAAAGCCTGAGACCTGATGTTATCCTCATGGATGTTACCATGCCCAACATCAACGGTATACAGGCTACTGAGAGAATAATGGAAGACCATAATGATATTTCGATCATAGCACTCTCCATGCACAGTGATAAAAGATACATCGTAGAATCTCTTAAGGCCGGCTCCAGAGGATATATACTGAAAGAGAGTTCTCTGCAGACAGTATTGCAGGCAATAAGATCCGTAATGGCAGGTAATATATACTTGTCATCAAAAGTCTGCACTGTTATTGTTGAAGATTATTTAAAACTTATTAACAATTCGGATGAAAACACATCCCCTCCACTTTCTCCAAGGGAAAGAGAGGTTCTTGTACTCCTTGTAAAGGGGCGCAACAGCAAACAGATAGCTGATTTTCTCACTATAAGCAAAAACACAGTGGATACACACCGCCGCAGGATACTTGACAAACTGGGGTGCGAAAGTGTAGCAGAACTCACAAAATATGCAATACGTGAAGGATTTCTTACTCTGGAATAATTATTTAACCCAACAATTTCTGTTTAGGAAAAACAATCATTAAGTTTTGATATATGTTATACTTTTCACCGCGAAGTGGATCAGACAGCACCTTTTTTACGCAAGGAGAATAAACATCTATGCCTGTTTTTTTACATGCACACCAAATATTTACCTGATCCTCCAATGAGATGCAGGGGCTGCATTCCATAGAGGATCATTGCTGTGTGTCCGAGCAACAGGCGTAAACATTTCAAAAACAGAACAAAACGCTTCCGCTCCACATCTCAACTGCTTTCCTCCTTTCATATGCTGTCCCGGATTTGGCGTGATTTCACCTGTATGGCGAAACTGACGTGCAAATTAGGAACAAATAAAATTACCCGTACAGGTCTTTTGATTTTCCGGTGTGCTCCCTAAGCATTTTAGAGGAGCTTTCCTGATCTGCCAGAGGCCAGCCTCGATCTAATATCAAAATACTTGCCAATGCTGTCCTGCAGAAATACCGGACATGCAGCAGGACATGCAGCAGCGTGCCAAGTCCAGAAATTCAGGAATACTGCATCCATATGAGTGTTTTTCTGTTATTTCGCCAATAGTAACTTATCATGAGGAGGATACAAAAATGAAAAAAATTGATACAAGAGGACTTGAGTGCCCCAAGCCGGTCATCAAGACAAAAGAGGCAGTGGACAGCGGCTGCAGCGAACTTTGTGTAATCGTTGACAATGAGATAGCAGTGTCGAATGTGACAAGATTTCTTGAAGGCCAAGGCTTCGCAGTAACGCGGGAAGACAAGGAGTGGATAGAACTTGTCGGCAAACGTACGCAAGCAGCCGATAAAAAAGCAAATGGCAGCAGATATGCTGTCTTATTTACATCAAACAAGCTCGGCGCTGAATCGGGCGGACTGGGTGAAGTACTTATGAAAGCATATGTCGGCACTCTCGCAGAAAAAGAAGAACCTCCTGTTGCTGTAGCGCTAATGAATGACGGAGTCAAGATGGCACTTGAAGAATCTTCTGTGATGGATACACTGGGCAAACTGGAAGCAAAGGGCACATCAGTCCTTGTCTGCGGAACATGTACAAAACATTTTGGGATTACAGACATGGTCAGGGTCGGCGTTATTTCAAACATGTTCGAGATAACGGAAGCAGTCTTCAGTGCCGATAAATATATCGTCATCGGCTAAACAGCATTAACAGAAACTTTTTTAAGCTTTGAACATAGAGATAAATGGGAGAGGAGGGGGAAAAATGCTGAATAGGCTCTGACGAGGTTACTCTGCGTTGGTATGCGCTGTGTTTTGTGGCAGGTCAGATAATAATACTGTGATTATGTTGTCAGCAGATTCGCCTATGAAAGCATCCCCTTTGCCGGATAGACTTCCTGTTGGCATATGAATTCTGTATTGTCTGCTTTTTAGTGAATTTATGATGGACTGACAGGAGTGTTTTCTATGTTTAAGAAAATATCAATAGCAGCTGTAGTTGTATTATTCGCACTTACGGCGGTAATTCCCGCATTTGCGGGGACATTTATCAACATAAGCACCGGCCCTACCGGCGGGACATATTACCCGGTCGGCTCAGGCATAGCTAAAATATGGAACGACCATGTGCCGGATGTAAAAGCAAGCGCACAGTCAAGCGGCGGAACGCGGAATAACATTCAGATCATGGAAAGCGGCAGCGCTGAAGTTATTTTTGCCGACGGACTCTACTATGACGCATATAACGGACTTGCGAGCTACAAAGGAGAGCCCAAAAAATTCATGAGAGCTCTTGTTCCCCTATATCCAGAAGCAGTACATATCGTTGTGCTTAAAGGCAGCGGCATCAAAACGATCCAGGACCTTAAGAACAAGAGAGTCTCTGTCGGAGCAGTAGGAGGAAGTGTATCTATAACAGCGGATGCTTTATTCAAATTTGCCGGACTTGATCCCGAAAAAGATCTGAAACGTGAATTCCTGGGACACAGCGAATCTGTCTCCGCACTGATGGACAAGCAGATCGATGCTGCCGTTACAGTAGGCGCTATAGGTATCTCAAGCGTCGTTGAGCCTATGACGCTTGGAATTGTAAATCTTATCGACATATCTGATGACCTGGTCGAAAAAATGATTAAAAAAACCCCTTATTTTGCGAAAATGACAATCCCTGCAGGCAGCTATACCGGACAGAAAAAAGATATCAAAACATTCAGCAGCCCGAATATCCTCGCAATAGATCAGAAAGTTGATGAAAAAACTGCATACCTTATGACAAAAGCACTTTTTGAAAACAAAAAAGCTCTTGTCGTCATCAGTGCAAGGATGTCGGCAATGAACCCCGCAAGCGTGAAAGATATAAGAATCCCTCTACATCCGGGAGCAGTCAAATATTATAAAGAGATTGGAATCATTAAGTAAAAACGACAGACCAAATTAAAATGCATATTGAAAAATAGAGGGAGGAATTTTTACAGTGAAAAAACATATATGCTCTATCCTTGCTGCACTTACAGCACTCTGCAGCACAGCTGCTTTTGCAGCTGACATCCCCACGCTTCACGCAGGCTACACAATAACCACCCATCAGGAATCATTCATGGTAGCAATGGTCCTAGGTGACAAGCTCAAAAACATGGGGGTCTGGCTGGAACCAATAGTTGAAAAAGAAAAATATTACCTCTACAAAAATGGAGAAAAGGTAGCAAAGCTGAACGTTATAGTAACAAAAAGCGGCTCTGAAGCTACGACCCTGTTTGCCCAGGGACACCTTGACCTTACCACCAACTCATTCCCGGCAATGCTCTCCGGAATTGACAGAGGGACCGCAATTAAAGTACTTGCTCCTCTGCAGGCAGACGGTGTTGCTATGGTCGCAAGGACAGGACTTAATATTAAGGGCTGGAAAGCATTCAAACAGTTTGTACAGAAATCTCAGAAACCTGTAATAGTGGGATACCATTCACCGACAAGCGCGCCAAAGATCCTATTTGAAGCCGCTATGGCAGAAAGCGGATTAAAAATTACTGAGGATGCTAACGCAACAAAGGCAAAAGCTGATATCCTGATGATGGATTTGAAGGGGCTTTCAAACGTGATCCCGGCAATGACCGCAAAACAGGTCGATTTTGCGGTCGTTCCCGCTCCGACCCCTGAGATCGTGGAATATAAGAAACAGGGAACTATAGTCCTCCAGCTCTCTGAACTTCCGCCGGCAGGTAAATGGAAAAGCTTCCCCTGCTGCTGTATCGCAGGCAGAACAGAGGTCATAGAAAAACATCCTAAGGCTGTTAAAGCCTATGTTGAGCTTCTCTCGAAGTCAAGCGAATGGTGCACAAATAACAAGCATGAAGCTGCAGAAGCGGCATCGTCTCTCCTCGGTATTCCAGTAGAAGTCATTGAAAAAGCAAAAATGGAATATTCAACAAAAGTCACAAAGACGTGGCTCAAAAATGCAGCTTTCTATCCGGACATGCTTAACAAGCTTGGCAAAATGACCGGCAAGCTCAAAGGCAAAAAACTTAATGAAGTCAAAAATGATATCTTTGACTTCCGTTTTACAGCTATAGAAAAATAAGAATATTCTCAACAGCTGCATCACGGCCGTTCTTTGTCCGTGATGCAGTCCGTTTTATATTTACGAGCTTCTTTCGGAGGTATATCATGAAAACAGCAGCGACTAAGGCTTTATCCATCATAAAAATCTTTACATCACTTATTTCTCCGCTTATTGCCCCGCTCATCCTGCTTGCCGTATGGCAGTACGCGTCTGTAAAAATAGAGAACGAAGTCGTCCTGCCGCCTGTGGCCCAGGTATTCGACATACTTCTTCATCCAGAAAAAGACTTGCTTAGTATGGGCTCCCTTACTTCCAATGTTCTAATGAGCACAATAAGAGTTATGTTCGGTTATCTGGCCGGTGTGATCCTGGCTGTTCCGCTTGGTATTCTGATGGGTTATTACAAGAAGGCAAACAGAATACTAAACTCACTTGTAGAGATACTGAGGCCGCTTCCGCCGCTTGCATGGATACCGCTTATCCTGGCATGGTTCGGTGTAGCGAGCTTTGCTACAATAATCGGTATTGAAGAGGGAGAGTGGTACGTCCTGCTCAACAACGTAAAAATCTCTATGCTTATCATTATATTCATCGGAGCATTTTTCCCTGTCCTGCTGAACACTATACAGGGAGTATCGTGCGTCAAAAAGACGTTAATTGACTCAGCGCTCGTACTGGGTGCATCGGAGCGGGACATTTTCTGTAAAATACTGATTCCAGCCGCTGCCCCGTCAATTGTGACAGGAATGAGACTAGGACTCGGGGTATCATGGATGTGTCTTGTCGCCGCAGAAATGATGCCTGGAAGCATTTCCGGGATCGGATATATCATAACCCATGCATACACACTGGCAAGGACAGATATCGTTATAGCAGGCATGATCAGCATAGGCATGATTGGCCTTCTGATAGATGTCTCTTTCAAAAAATTTGAAAACAGTCGTTTTGCATGGCAGAGGCTCTCAAAATGAAACAGCTCATACAGATAAAAGAAGTCAGAAAAGAATTTCTTCTTGAAAAAGGAGAAAAAGTTTCAGCACTTGACGGTATAAATATGGACATATACGACAAAGAATTTATCTGCCTTCTCGGCCCCTCCGGCTGCGGAAAATCAACTCTGCTCAGAATACTTGCAGGACTGGAAACTGCAACGGAGGGATACGTTTTTTACAACGGGGAGCCAATATCTGCGCCCTCACGTGATCGAGGAATGGTCTTTCAGGAGTATTCGCTCCTTCCCTGGCGAACTATTGCAGAAAACATAGCACTTGGCCCTGAATTCAAGGGAATATCCAGGACAGAAAGAAAAAAGATCGCCCTTGACTATCTCTCAAGAGTAGGTCTTGAGAAATTTGCCGATGCCAAGCCCCACGAGCTTTCCGGCGGGATGAGGCAGAGAGCAGCTATTGCAAGAGCTCTGGCAAACAATCCAGAGGTCCTTTTGATGGATGAGCCTTTCGGAGCGCTTGACGCTCATACAAGAGTCCTGCTGCAGATAGAACTTCTGAAAATATGGGAACAGAATAAAAAAACTGTTGTTTTTGTCACCCACAGTGTTGACGAAGCTATATTCCTGGCTGACAGGGTAATCGTAATGACGTCCCATCCCGGACGTGTCCTCAAAAGCATCAACGTAGAGTTTGCAAGACCGCGCTCGCGTTTTGCTGAAGGTTACGGAAAGATGATGGAAGAGATCTTCAACCTGCTCGAAAAATAATACTGAACACCATGCGTGTGAAAATAGCAACGGTCACACCGCAGACAGTATAGAAAGCTAATTTACAGTGATTTCTGCCCTCAGCTGCATCGGTAAACAAGCAGCATGCCGCAGCGATATCACTAAGCAACACGGAGCAATGCGGCTATACTGATAAAGCATCACGAACAGAACCGAATGTGAGGGAGAAAAACTGTTTCTCAAATAATAAAAACCTTTTAAACACCTATTGTATTTTTATTTCCGGCAGTGCTGCTGATACATAACTCATAAATTTTTTTACAGCCAGAGAAGTTTCTTTAAACGAAGGAACTGCCATACCAAGAACTCGTGAGCAGTTTGGTTCAAGTTCCATAGAAAGCACGCAGTCTTTGTACCCTTCAAGCATAAGCTCAGGTAATATGCTTACACCGAGACCGTTTGCAACCATAGAAATTATAGTATGGTCATCTGTAGATGAGAATTTGAGATGAGGCGTTATACTGTACTTATCAAGTATATCATGTATGTCATAATCGGCTCCTCTGGCCGATATAATGAATGTCTGGCAGTTAAAGTCGGATAACTGAAAGGTTTTTCTCCCTTTGAAAGGATGATCAGGAGGAAGCACCGCCATGAATCTGTCTTTCTGCAGGGAAACAGTATCATAGTCAGCCTGATTTTTTATACTGAGAAATCCAATATCGATGCGTTTTTCCTCTAACCAGTCCTCGATTTCCTGAAAACCGCCCTCTATTATATCTATATCAATATTTGGATAGTCTATCTGGAAAAGTTTTATTATCTTTGGAAGCCAGGCAAATGAGACACTGCTCAGCGCCCCAATACGTATTACGCCTTTTTCTATGCCTTTGACTGATGAAATAAGCTGATCAAGCTGCTCATTCCATCTGACAAGCTCACGTATAGCCGGCATTACCACCATGCCCTCCGGTGTCAGGATCACGCCTGAATTACTGCGGTACAGGAGGCGGAATCCAAGTTCCTCCTCCAGACTTTTCATCATATGACTGACTCCGGATTGTGTATAGCCAAGCTCCTCACCTGATTTTGTAAGATTGCCTGAATCGGCCGCCCGCAAAAAGACCTCGTATTTTCGGATGTCCATATATATTTCCTCCTGATCCACAGTAAAAATATTTCATGCCGGATACAAATCCCTATGATTTTACACAGGACAATTAACTTCAATATCCTATTCATTTTCAATTGCTCTTTGCCTGCTCTGGAAATATCATTTTCAGCAGGAAGCATAAAACAAAAAGCCGCAGTGCCTATCATTATATCTATATCCTTGCAAAAATTCAGTTTTTCAGCTGATCGACACGCACATGGGAATATTTCATATATACCATTATATTTTGTCGTTTTACTGGTTATACCGCCTGTTGTACTATATGCCCACAAAATATAAATACAGCCTGAAACTGGCGAAGAGAGAAGGGATCCTTATGATACATAACATATTTTGGTCTGCCTTAGCAGGGTTAGTGACTTTTGCCATAGTTGCAGCTGTACTAGGTATCGCTTTTGCCGTTGTCTCCATTGTGAAGTATAAAAACACTGCTCTCAATAGATAAACAAGTATAAAAAACACAAATGCAGCAGACAAAAAGTAAACTCTGTCCTGGCCAAAAAGAGATTAAATCCAACATGTGTCCGGAGCTGAAAAATTTTGGACGTATACCAAACGATATCATGGAAAACTGAAACCAGTTGCACTGTGCGGTGATAATCAATATTGGAATCGGCTTTTTGCTACTATAAGACCGCATAACAGGCTTGAAACAACCTGAAGACCTCTTAAGTGAAGCAATATCCTGAGATTTATCTGAAAACAACTACTGACAATCGGTGAATTAACGCTCAGCATCAAAACTGCGCAAAAAGACATTTCCTCAATTTACATGCTGCATGAGTAAAAAAGAGCCTCCCCCTGAAGGGTGAGGCTCTTTCACCGTTATATTGGTCGGGATGAGAGGATTCGAACCTCCGACCACCTGCACCCCATGCAGGTACGCTAGCCAGACTGCGCTACATCCCGTAAGCAGGGAGTATAATAACTCGCAAGAGGCTTTTGGTCAAGTGCTGCAATAAAAAAATCCCAACAAAACCTGTCGGGATTTTTTTATGATCCAAAGAAACCAAAAAGATATAAAAACTACTTTTTCTTACAGTTAACTGCTTCTTTGAGGGCCTTACCTGCACGGAAGACGGGTACTTTCTTTGCAGGGATCTGGATGACTTTCTTGGGATCCTGAGGATTACGGCCCTGACGCGCGGCCCTCTTCTGGACTTCAAACGTCCCGAATCCTACGATCTGAACCTTATCTTCCTTCTTAAGGGAACCGTGGATACCTGCAAATACTGCATCTACAACTTCTGCAGCCTTTTTCTTAGTGATTCCTTCGACAGACTTTGCTACGGCATTAACGAGATCTGTTTTTGTCACCTTCTGCCACCTCCTGACAAGATTGACACTGCTAAAGCAGTACAATAGCATTTATACCGATAAAAACCGCTCAGGTCAAGTACTTTCGATAAAATAGGCTAATTTTCCGCTCTATTCCTCATAAAAATCTTTATCGGTACTCCAGTGAAGTCTGCCATTGACCTAAGACAGTTTTCTAGATGCCGCTTAAAGGATTTCGAGCAAAGCTCCGAGTCATTGACAAAAAATATGAACGCCGGCGGAGCTCCGTCCGCCTGAGTACAATAGTATATTTTAAGGCTGTGCCCCTTTCCGTCACCCGGCATCCTTTCGAAAACAAGAGTTTCCTTGACAAGCCTGTTAAGCTCTGATGTGCTTATCCTTCTTCTTCTATTCTCTTCCACTTTCATAATAAGAGCCGGGATTTTCGATATGCTTCGCCCTGAATTAGCAGAAATAAAAATTTTAGGGGCATGTGAAGCAAAAGGCAGTTCTTCCTTAAGAAGTTCTGTCATCCTGTCTCCTATCTTTTCTTCCCTCGGAGCAAGATCCCATTTGTTCATAACGATTATCAGCCCCTTGCCTCTCTCGAGCACCTGCCCTATCAGACGCTTATCCTGTTCTGTTACGGGATCCTGGGCATCAAGGAGTACAAGCGCAACATGGCATCTGTCTATCGCCTGATATGTTCTTACATTAGAATAGTATTCGAGATCTGTGTTAACACGGCTTTTACGTCTCAGACCAGCTGTGTCAAGAAACCTCATTTTGACCCCGCCGATCTCGACCAGCGAGTCGACAACGTCGCGTGTAGTCCCAGCCATTTCACTCACCATTGAACGTTCTTCTCCGGCGACAGCATTCAGTAA
>JAQVPO010000031.1 GCA_028702015.1 Synergistaceae bacterium
GAAATTATATACGGCAGATTGCCGAATTATATATCCGCAGAGTTTTCCGAGTGCTCGCTTGGAGTCCTTGAAGGTAAGCCATATACAAATCTGGATAACGATCCCAATTATATGAAATGGACCAGTTTTCCGGAAAGAGCTATAGAGAACGGAGAGAGTTTCAATAAATTCACTGAACGTGTATGCAATGGGTTTGAAAAACTGATTTATTACATCAGGATGAATGGAATATCCTCAGCTTCCGGTACAATGCACGGAAATGTTATGCGGGCAGTGCTGCATCGCTTCGCTGATACGGAGATCTCTCACGGAAAGTGGCGTATACCGAACGGCGGCATGTATATTCTGGAGTTTGACGAAGAAGGAAGGCTTGGCCGGTGGAGTGCATCTCCTGATTTTCTTTTCAAGGAATAAATCTAAATAATTCCTGATCTGTATTATAAATTCCTTGTAGTTACCGCTGTCATGAATTATAATTGCTGAAAATTGAATATCGCTTTTTCAGGTATGGGAAACCGGTCTTGTTTTTGATTCCGGTGCGGCCCCGCCACTGTAGCTCAGACGAAAGCGCAACTATGTCACTGGAACTTTTTCCGGGAAGACGCGTGTGTAGGATGAAGAGAAGCCAGGAAACCTGCTTGAGAAGGATTGAAAGGGGGATTCGTTTGCGAGGGCGGACATCTTCAGGCTAGCTTGCAGCATGCAATGCGCTAAAAAGTAGAAGAGACCTGAAGCATCACTTTCAGGTCTCTTTTTTATTGGACAGAAAATATTTATTGAACAGCAATCCGAGAAGGGACGGGAATTTTTTATGAAATCATTTATTGTAGCTTTAGCAATGATAGTGCTTGTTATGACGGGATCAGCTTTTGCCTCTGCACAAAATGACAAGGCAGACAAAAAAGGCATACTTGTTGTATCTTTCGGTACCTCTATGCCGGACGCTAAAAAAGCGATAGATAATCTCTTCTACTCAGCAAAGAAGGCTTTCCCTGATACAGAGGTTCGCCTTGCCTATACATCAAATATCATTCGCCGCAAAATAATGAAGGAGCAGAATTTAAACATTCCGACCCCCGCTTCCGCGCTGGCACAGATGAATGATGAAGGATTCACGCATGTTTATGTTATGCCTATGCATATCATCCCGGGGGAAGAGTTTGACGACATCAGGAGCCTTACGGAAGGTTTTGCGTCTGTAAAAGGAAAATACGGTTTCAAGGAGCTCAAGCTCGGCAGCCCTTATCTTTCATCAATAGCGGACTGTGACATTATGGCTGATATCCTTGTAAAGCGTTTTGCAAAGAATATCGCAGATAAGGGCACTACGATCGTTCTTATGGGACATGGCACCCCTGAGCATATTGCAAATGCAATGTATTCTCAGCTCCAGCTGTCGCTTGACAGGAAAGTTCCAGGACGCTTTATTGTCGGCACAGTGGAAGGGGCACCTACAATTGATGATGTTATCGTAAGGCTCAAGCATGACAAAGGTGTAAAGAAAATCGTTCTTTCTCCGCTCATGATCGTTGCGGGAGATCACGCAAACAACGACCTGGCCGATAAAAATGATCCAGAGTCATGGTACAGCATACTCAAAGCTGCAGGGTACAGGGATATAAAGACTTTCCTTGTCGGCCTCGGTGAAGATGAGACCATGGCACGCATATACACCTCCAAAATTAAGGATATGATGAAATAAACAATGCTGGATGCGGCTGAGCTTTCAACACACAGGAAGCGTCTGAACAGAAGGCGCATGCATCTTGCAGCCTTTCTCTGTCTGCTTCTGCTGTTCACCGCGTTCTGGCGTCTAGGCGCGGGCGAGTGGGACATACCCCTTGCCCGCGTTCTGACGCTGCTTAGTCCTTTATTGGAAGAATCATCACGCACTTCTCCTGAAGCACTAATAATACGCAGTGTAAGGCTTCCCCGTTTTCTTGCTGCAGTCGGAACCGGCGGGCTGCTGGCAGTTGCAGGTGCAGTCCTTCAGGGACTTCTGACAAATCCTCTTGCCGAGCCCTATACGCTTGGAATAGCTGCCGGTGCTGCCTTTGGCGGTGCAATTGGTTTTTTGTTCAATTCATATGCAGTTCCCCCCATGGCTTTTGCTGGAGCCATGGCTGCCTTATGGCTGGTAAGCTATATTTCATCACGCAGCGGAGGCGGTGCGAGTTCCATAGTTCTCGCCGGCATCATAGCCAATGCTATACTCTCGGCCGGTGTAACTTTCCTTAAAGCAATAGCTGATGACCGACTGAGTGCGATAGTTCTGTGGCTGATGGGCAGTTTGTCCGGCGCATCACCGCTCGCTGCTGTTTCGATCTGGGTCGCGGCTCTAATATTATTCGTTCCTGCGTTTCTCTGTGCTCGTCAGATAGACGCTGTTTCCCTATCTGAAGGACAAGGGACTCTTCTTGGAATTAATGAGAAAAAACTGCGCTGCCTGCTTCTGACAGTTTCCTCCCTTGCAACGGCAGCTGCGGTCAGTTTTTTTGGGATCATAGGTTTTGTAGGCCTGGCAGTGCCCCATCTTATGCGCAATTTTATAGGTCCGTCCACTAAACCTCTTCTGGTATTCAGCTTCCTTGCCGGAGGGCTGCTGCTTGCGCTGGCAGACGGAGCGGCTCAGCGCCTTGGGGAACTTCCGGTAGGCGTTATAACAGCACTTATAGGAGGACCGTTTTTTTGCTGGATACTTATGAGCAGGAGACACAGTGTATGAGCCTTTACACTTTCAGCGGACTATGTGCCGGATACGGCACAAAAACAATTATAGACAATATCAGCGGGAATATTGAAAGCGGCCGGATAACTGCTCTTATCGGCCCGAACGGAGGAGGCAAAAGCACACTGCTCCGCGCCCTTGGTGGTTTAGTTGATTACAGCGGCAGTCTTGAACTCGGGACGCGCGAAGTAAAAAATATTTCCAGAAGAGATTTTGGGCGTACTGTTGGTTTTCTTCCGCAGACCATCAATGTAAAAACAGCTTTCTCGGTCTATGAAATAATTTCATTGGGACGATTGCCTTTCAGGGGAATCCTTGAGCCAATGAATAATTATGATGACAAAATAGTTCTTGAAAGTGCTGACCTTGCAGAAGTCGGAGACCTGCTTTTCCGGACCGCCACAGAACTTTCAGGAGGAGAACGGCAGCGCGTTCTTCTGGCAATGATCCTTGCCCAGCAGCCAAAGCTGTTTTTGCTTGACGAACCGACGTCTGCGCTTGATCCGAACCATGCCCGCTGTATATTCTCATTGCTGCGCCGGCTTGTATCAGAAGGCAGGAGCGTTGTTGCCGCCGCTCATGACCTCAACAGTGCCATATCTTTTTGTGATGATTTTATCGCCCTTAAGGCAGGAGAAGTAATTGCCAGCGGACCGGTCAGCATGCTTGACGGAAAGATACTGCACGAACTTTACGGCACAAAATTTCAATGTTATAGGTCGAAGGAAGGCAATACCGCATGGCATCCAGAATAGCTTTATTTTTTATTTTCTTATTTTTCTCCTGTTCACAGAATGCAGAGGCAGGAGCAATGCGCATCGTTTCGCTCTACCCCGGGCACACGGACAACATAATAGCGCTTGGTGCTGCGAACAAGCTAATCGGTATATCCAGAAATGATGATAAAACGACCTTGCCCAAACTTCCAAGGTTTTCTGCAAAGAGCGGTGCCGAGGAGATATTGGCACTTAAACCGGATCTTGTTCTGACGCGTTCGCTTGCAGAAAGACAGAACCCTCATCTTCGCAGTATTCTTGAACGGGCTGGAGTGAAGGTTGTCTCGCTTGACCCGCCGGGCTGGAACGAGTTCGCTTCATATCTGGAAAAACTTGCTGTCCTTACTGGAAGCGACCCGAAAGCTGCTGCTGCCAAATTGTACAGGATACGCAGTAAGATCGCCGCAGATGCAGCAGAAAAATCCAAAGGGAGACATCCTCTTGTTTTTGTTGAAGCAACTTCTAAAGAGTTGAATACATGTTCCCCTGATTCCTGGGCTGCAAGGCTGATCAGTCTTGCAGGCGGCAGAAACGCGGCCTATGATGCGAAAGCTGTACGCCAGGGAAGTGCAATAGCCCCGTATGGTCTGGAACGGATACTGAAAGCTGCAGCATCGGGGAAAATTGAGATTTATTTGATCCAGCACGGAACTATGAATGCGGCTGACCCAGAGTCACTTGAAGCACGTCCGTGGTATCCGGCTATTAAAAAGGCCAAGATTGCTGCTGTTCCGGAGAAAGAGCTTAGCCGTCCCTCTTTGCTGGGTCTCGAAGCTGGAGGCAGACACCTTGTAAATATATTTTTCGGAGAGTGAGTATTTTGAAATTTACAGTCGCAGGTGTGGGGCCTGGAGATCCGGAGCTTGTAACGATCAAAGCAATAAAGATAATTAAAGATGCGGATTTAGTTCTGGCTCCCTATTCTCCGCATGGTAAATTTTCTGTATCAGAGCAGATTGTCCGCTCTAATCTTCCTGATATAGATATCGTTCCGATCGTATTTCCTATGCTAACTGATCCAAAGGAACGAGAAAAATTCCTTATTAACGAACTTGAAAGGATTTTTGCCTCCTGGCATGGCGTTGAAAATGTTGTGCTTCCGGTTATCGGAGATTCTGTGCTTTATGCGACAGGCTCCTATCTCTTCGATGCATGGAGAAAGCTTGTTCCGGATCTTGAGCTCTCTCTGGTCCCGGGGATCTCGTCACATCAGTTTGCTTCATCTCGTCTCTCTTCATTTCTTGCAATGGGAGATGATTTATTTTCGGTCATACCATGCAGCAAAAATAGTGATGGGATAATAGCTGCCCTTAAAAGATCGGATTCAGCAGCTCTCTATAAGCCTTCCATATTAAAGGGCAGGCTTTCAGATGTCGTTTCTGCTGCAGGGCCATGGGGCCGAATAGTACGTGTTGACCGTGCCGGACTTGCGGATGAAAAAATATACGAAGGGAACGAAGCGCTTGAGCAGGCAGATGAATATCTTTCCATCCTGCTGCTCCGGCGGAGTAAATAAATGGACTGGCGGGGGCTTATTGCCGGCGAACTGCGTCTAACGTTCGACATACTGTTTGGGCTTATGATCGGTTTTGCCATACTTAAAAGCGGTTTTGCCGATAAGCTGATGAGACGCCTTGTGCCTCGCATGCAGAAAGCCGGGATAGGAGCTGTGCTTGGAATGGCGCTTACGTTAAGCATGGGTTCGGCAAAAGCAGGAGCTGCATATATAGCCTCTGCTCTTGACAGCGGAAAAATAAAGGAACGAACAGCTATGTGGGGAACACTGCTGCTTTCCTTTCCTGCATATCTGCACCGATGGCCCACTACAATGGTAATGGCTGTCTCGATGGCTGGATTAGCCGGAGCAATATTCGGAACTGTAATATTGCTGCGAAGCGCAGCGCGTTTCATCCTGTTGATTTTTATATTGGTACGAAGCGGCAATGCTGAAAAAACAAAGCTCGAAGAAAATCCGCAGAACAGCGCACAGGAAATTAGATTTAATAAAAGACTGATCAGGACACTGCCTGTCGCATGGATATTTTTTGCTGTGGCATATCTGATGGTGCCGTGGGCTGAGGATACTATAAGGGAAAGAATGATGACGGGAACTGTCCTGCCTCTCGCAGTGCTCACGGTAGCGGCTGCTTCCATTGCGCATGTATCAGCGGCACTGGCGCTGGCAGGCGGAAGCCTTGCCGTCGGAGAGCTTTCTGTGGCGCAGGCTGTATTTGCTTTGCTTCTTGGCAACAGCTTCGGCATTATAACAAGGCTGTTTCGCGCTAACGCAGGGTATTATTTTGGTCTTTTCCGCAAGGATATGGCTGGTTGGCTTTTATTCTGGAACCTTACAACTACATCTTTATTTACATTGTTTTCGCTGGTATTGGCGGCATTGCCTCTTTTATTATAAAAATCCAGAAAGGGGAACTGATATGAAACCTGATGAGATAGAGTCAGCAAGCATGAAAATAATTGCCTCCGAGATGAGCCCGTGGCTCGGGGCTCCTGAAGAGCTTCCCATAGTTAAGCGTGTAATACACACAACTGCCGATTTTGATTTTGCAGAAAATATACGTTTTTCTAATGGGGCTGTCAGGCTTGTACGCTGCGCTTTGAAAAAAGGCGCAACCATTGTAACTGACACAAATATGGCAGCGGCGGGGATCAATAAGGCAGCCTGCGGCCGCTTCAACGTGGAGGTAGTCTGCCGAATGGCAGATCCGGATGTGCGCAGGGAGGCAGAGCTGCGCGGGACTACCCGTGCAGCCGTAAGCATGGAGGCGGCAGTAAAAGCTACCCCCGATGCGGTCTTCGCGGTTGGAAATGCCCCAACTGCGCTGCTGCGCTTGTGTGAGCTGATAGACGAGGGCAAAGCCAGACCTGCCCTTGTCATCGGTGTACCTGTTGGATTTGTCAACGTTGTTGAATCCAAGGAGCGCCTGATGAGAACAGAAGTACCATATATAACTGCTCTGGGACGCAAGGGGGGGTCACCCATTGCCTCAACGATCATTAACGCCCTGCTCTATGGAATTGAATAAAGGACTTCGCGAAGGATATTCAACCGGAAGCTGCGCCGCTGCTGCTGCAAAGGCTGCAGCAATATGTGCCATGGGCGGAACATGCCCGCATAAAATAGATATCACCACACCTGAAGAAAAAATTTTCACTCTGCCGATCATTGGATTTGAGGGGAAGATCTGCGGTGTTATAAAAGATGCGGGAGATGACCCGGATTCGACTGACGGTTTACTAATCAAGGCTTTGGTGGAAATATCCGATTCATGGGGAAAAATTATATTTAATGCTGGAGAAGGTGTCGGGACTGTTACACTGCCAGGACTTAAAGTTCCTGTCGGAGAACCTGCAATAAACCCAGTGCCGCGGCAAATGATTGAACGCGCAGTAAGAGAAGTTATCGGCGAGCGCGGGGCCGTTATTACAATATCTGTACCGGAGGGAGCTGAGAGAGCTAAACGGACCTTCAATCCCAGGCTCGGAATAGTCGGCGGTATCTCAATACTTGGTACAACAGGACGTGTTAAACCCATGAACGAAGCCTCCCTGCTGGAATCACTGACGCTGGAACTCAATACTCATTCAGCTATGGGAAGAAAAAGCATAGCTGTTGCTTTTGCGGGAACTGGAGAAACTGCTTTGCGTTCCGCTTATGGAATAAAAAACAGGGCCGTAGTTCAGTGTGGAAATTACATAGGATATCTGCTTGAAGAATCGGCTCGTCTCGGACTGGACAAACTTCTGGTTGGCGGACATCCTGGAAAGCTGCTCAAAGTCACAGCAGGAACGTTCAATACACATAACCGTATAGGGGGCGGCGCAAAAGAGGCGCTTTGCACACATGCTGCCATAGAAAAAGTCTCTTCGGAAATAATCAGGGAGCTGTACGAAGCCCCTACCGTTGAGGAGGCAATACACATTATGGATCAGAATAAGCTTGATTATTTATGGGACAAACTTGCGCGTATTACTGCAAAGCGCTGTCAGGAACGTGTTTTTGGCGATATCGTGGCTGCCGTGGCATTCATAGACAACACGGGAAAAATACTTGGTGCGACCGATAATGCATCGTTTATCGCGGAGGAAATAAGAGATGGGATATAGGCTATATGTATTGGGTGCAGGTCCGGGGAATATTCAGCAGGTTACTCCTGCAGTAAAAACTGCTATCGCAGATTCCCGTACTGTTGCATGTGCCGCTCGCTATTTTCCGCTTGTAGAAGGTCATCCTCATATACTGGAGATGAAGAGCTTCAAAGAAACCTTTGATATACTGCGGGAAGAGCTGAAAACGGGCAACGCGGCACTTCTGCTTTCAGGTGATACTGGCATATTCAGCCTCCTGCCTCTTATAAAGAAAAATTTTCCGGATGAGGATATCTGTGTCCTTCCAGGAATTAGCTCACTTCAAATTCTATGTGCCATTGCAGGCGAAACATGGCATGATGCAGTGATTCTTTCGGGACACGGGCGTGACATCAGCGAAATGAAAATTCTGGAGGCTGCAGAGCATAACCGTTCAGTGATTTTTTTCTGTGATGCCAAGAAAAACCCTGCATGGGTATGTACCCTGCTTGCCAGTGCCGGACTCGGTATGGTAGAGGCAGTTATAGGCGAAAAACTTGGCGCACGTGATGAAAGAGTAAGCCGGGGCTTTGCCTGTAAATTTGCTCAGAATAAGTTTGACGACCTGTCTATAGTGCTTCTTATCAATGAAAATTACACCAAGCCTCTCCCCCTTCTTCCGGACGATACTGAATTTCTCCGCATACCCGGAGTGCCTATGACACATGAGGAGGTCCGTTCGGTAATACTCTCAAAACTATGTCTTACATCCGATTCTGTGCTTTGGGACATCGGGGCCGGAACCGGTTCTGTATCGATTGCCGCAGCCCAGCTCTGCCGGGAAGTGCACGCAGTGGAGATAAACAGTATTGCAGCGGAATTGATCCGTGCGAACGCATTAAAGTTCAGGCTGCACAATATCAAGGTTTATGAGGGCTCTGCTGTTGACACGATTGATTCCCTGCCTGATCCGGATGTTGTATTTATCGGCGGAAGCGGACCAGAGCTTTCCGGGATACTTAAGAAGATATCCTGCATTGCCCCGGATATACGTATAGTTGTTTCAGCAGTTTCATTAAAGACCATAGCCTTGTGCACAGATAATCTGCTGAAAGAAAGCTTTGCAGATTTCGATGCAGTACAGCTTGCAGTAAGCAGGATAAAAACAGTAGGAAAGACACAGATATGGCAGGCACAGAACCCTGTGGTAATTTTTTCGGCTAAAACAAGGGATTTTAAGGAGGAATAACCGTGGTACATTTTATTGGAGCCGGCCCTGGCGCTCCGGATCTTATAACGTTGCGCGGAGCTAAGCTTCTCAGCGAGGCAGGAATGATCATTTATGCCGGATCGCTCGTTAACCCGGAACTTTTGAAGTATGCGAAGGAAGACTGCATTGTATATGACAGCGCGTCAATGACGCTTGACGAGGTAATCGCAAAAATCCAGGAAGCCAGTATTGCCGGTATAGAAACAGTACGTCTGCACACAGGGGATCCTTCCATATACGGTGCAATACGCGAACAGATAGACATGCTTAAAAAACTTGGCATCCCATACGATATTACTCCAGGCGTCAGCTCCTTCTGTGCCGCCGCCGCCGCTGCCGAGGCTGAATACACGCTGCCTTCTGTCAGCCAGACCGTCATAATTTCACGAATGGAAGGACGCACTCCTGTGCCGGATAAAGAAAAGATACGTCTGCTGGCATCACACCAGGCCTCTATGGTACTCTTTCTTTCAGCAGGATTGATATCCGACCTCTCAGGTGAGCTGCTCGCGGGCGGTTATATGCCTGAGACAAAGGCAGCAATTGTCTACAAAGCTTCATGGCCGGAAGAAAAGGTAATACGCACAACGATTTCCGGACTGTCAAATGCCGCCTGCAGCGCCGGAATCAAAAGCACGGCTCTGGTTATGGTAGGTGATTTTCTGGGGGACAATTATGACCTCTCTAAACTCTATGATAAGAATTTTTCTCATGGATTTCGAAAGG
>JAQVPO010000032.1 GCA_028702015.1 Synergistaceae bacterium
TGCCATTTATAATGCCCTATCCCGACCCCTTTGATTGGGTGTTCCATAAATATTGTCCAGCTTGTCTTCCAGATATCTCTTCTTTTTCCGAAAGTGGTGGTGTTCACGACCATATCCATAGTCTTGTTCAAAAGAGCATAGGCACGGCCAAAACCAAGATAGCTCATCCCAATGTTAAAGGCCAGCATAAGTATCACCAGCGCTACTGCCTGACCTGCTTTTCTCACCATTTCCTTTCTGTCGTTCTGAATGAATACTGCAGAAAGAATGATCGTACCTGCTATCAGGGAAAGGAAGCCTGCCCTTGTAGTTGAATTCCACATACCCCACGCGTTGAGGGCCAGAAGAGCAAGATTCAGATACCTAGGCAGATATGGAGGAAGGGATGTTTTTACTGACAAATTATCAGAATCTGAATATGCTGCATTTAGATATATGCCGTTCATTACTGCCATGGCCATCCACAGCCCGAACATTTCCTGCTGTCCGGTATTTCCGATATAGTTGCCTGGCACATTCATTATGAAGGGGAATGGAGCGTTCATATTTCTTATAAGGAGTTCCGCAAAGACCACATTTATCCCTGCGTTTAAATTGGCCAGCCATAAAACAGTTCTGTGGGCTTTAGCATCTTTGAATAAATTGAAACAAAGTATGTATAATCCTGCAAGGGAAGCGAAAAAGAACCACTCTTTCATGTATGTAGACCATGAGAGGATATCCACCCACATCGGCTGGACAGATATATATCCGAACATTATCAGCCACAGCCAGCCGAAAAGGTCAACCTTAAAACCGGTCCGCTCCTGACCGTATAACGTGAGCGAAACTCCTCCTATCATTACAGATATTGCAATCGGCACCATGGCGAATGACCATTTCAGTATGTGAAGAGTATCAAACCAGCTTATCCCTGAAAATATAAGATTCGGCAACCCAAGTGTGAGAAAGGCTAAGAAATAAAATATTTTTGCCGGCACCAGGTCTTTATGTTCCAAGGTTCCTGCTCTGCTGGATTTTGATATTGTGTCTGATGTTCTGTTCAAGGACATTTTATTTACTGACGGCTTTTTGGGCTTCATTAAGGCCCCTCCTATACAAATAGTTACAGCACGATGTCAAAGAAAGAGAAATCAATACTCATATCAGTAATTGCCGCTGAGTTTATTTTCAAACCTGGCATATTCTTTAAAAAATATGAGATCGACCTTGCCGGTCGGGCCATTCCTGTTTTTTGCTACTATGACTTCAGAGGTGGGGTCAACCGTCTCGCCTTCCTGAGCATAGTATGCTTCCCTGTAAAGGAATATGACCATATCAGCGTCCTGTTCTATAGCACCGCTGTCCCTAAGGTCTGATAGCTGGGGCTTTTTGCTCCCGCCGCGTTTTTCGACATCCCTTGAAAGCTGTGAAAGTGCCAGTACGGGCACCTTGAATTCCCTTGCTATACCCTTCAGGGCCCTCGATATTTCAGAGACTTCCTGCTGTCTGTTCTCTATTTTTCTGGCGACGTTCATAAGCTGGAGATAGTCAAGCACGACAATTCCCTTGCCTGTGTTATGTTTTGCAAAAAACCTCCTGCATCTTCCCCTGAGGTCAAGTGTGTTGAGAGTTGAACTGTCGTCAATATAAATAGGGCTTTTTGACAGCTTCCCTGCCGCCTTTGAGAGATCCTGCCACTGCTCATTCTGGACCTTACGTGATTCAAACATCTGCCTCAGATTGACCCTGGATTCGGCGGAAAGCATTCTCTGTGCTATCTGTTCAGCAGACATTTCAAGGCTGAACATCAGGACTGGTATATTTTCCTGAAGGGCTGCGTGCTGCGCTACATTAAGCGCAAAAGCTGTTTTACCCATAGAAGGCCTTGCTGCAAGAATATAAAGACTTCCTGGCTGCAGACCTCCGGAAAGTTTATCGAAATCGGCAAAGCCTGACGGCACCCCTGTGATATCAAGGCCTCCTGCCAGTCTTTTCTCAATTTCTCCGATAGCAGAGGATACGACTTCTCTTGCTCCCTTTAGTCTCGAAGATCTTCCTGATCTGGCGATTTCAAAGACCTTTTGTTCCGAAGTCTCCAGCGCCTCGTCTATTCCGATCTCTTCGGAGAAACCCATCCTTGATATATCCGTTCCGACCGTGATAAGACCTCTGTGTACGGCTTTATCCCTGACGATCCCTGCATGGTACTCAACATTGGCTGTTGTGGTAACGGCATCCATAAGTTCTGCCACAAAGGGCAGCCCTCCCATACGCTCTTCGATGCCGCGTTTTTTTATCTCTTCTCTGAAAGTTAGGGAGTCAACGGCATTGTCCTGCTCAGCCATGGAAGCGATTATCTCGAATGCAGTCCTGTGTCTTGGATCATAGAAATCCTCAGCCCGCAGGCTTTCAATTACGATAAGCAGGGAATCCTTGTCAATAAGACATGCACCGAGCACTGAACGCTCAGCTTCAAGATTAAAAGGAGGTATCCGGTCAAATTCCCTGCCTGTATTCAATTTATTCCGACTCCACTTTAAGAACCATCTCTGCCTCAACACCTGTGTAAAGTTTTGCTTTAAATTTGTATTCACCAGTCTGCTTGATCGTTTCATCGATTTTCAGATCTTTTTTATCAACAGAGACAGCAAACTGGACCGACAGAGCTTCCGCGATCTGAGCAGTCGTTACGCTCCCAAAAAGTTTTCCGCCTTCGCCGGTATTTACCTTTATTCTAACTACCTTGCCGCCAAGTTTTTTTCTGGTTTCCTCAGCAGTCTTTAATTTTTTATCATCTTTTATCTTCTGAGTCTTCTGGATCTGCTTAAGCTCACGAACCTTGCCCTCTGTAGCTTCTTCTGCAAATCCTCTTGCTATCAGGAAATTGCGCCCATAGCCGTCGGCAACCTCTATCAGTTCACCCTTTCGGCCTATTTTATTGACATCCTGTTTAAGAATTACTTTCATTCTTTTTTCCCCCTTATCCTAGTACGTAAATCGTACCAGATATCAAAGATTCCAACCATAGATAAAATATACGAGACTGGAGAGAATAGAACACAGAAGACGGACAAGACTACTTTTACCGCCTTAGCCATCCTTCTGGACGACATATAGTACCAACAGAGCGACAGTCCTTCAATCATGAAGATCGCTCTCAGCACTTCCATGAGGTTAGCAGATATTACGACATAGACTCTCTCGTCCGGAAATGCTTTGCCTGCAAGGTCCATTATCACCGCTGCAGCCAGTGCCCAAAAGAGGTTTTTAGGAAAACGCCATGTTTCAAATTTAGGCAGGGCTGGCAATGACTTCCCGTCCGATCTCCTGATAAGATACGATGCTGCTCCATAAGCAGCCAATGTATCAATGGCAGAGAAAAATATTATCATGGACGGCATTAGAAGCGATACTGTTTCTGCCATTGCAAGCGAATAATTTTTTATCATTTCATTCGACGCGCCTATGCCGCTGGAAGAAAGTTTACCTGCCATAGAAGATACAATTCCCATTGCTGCTTCAGGTGACACTGCAAAAGGATTCATCCCTGAAATGCCTGTAAAGGTTACCAGCAGTATTATCTTAGCTGTTACGGAAGCAATAATAGAAAAAAGGATAAGGTCTACCCCTTTTTCAGTTCTTTCTGAAATATAGCCGAAAGCTATTCCCAAAAGGGCGAACTCTACTGCATACATAAAAACCGGGATAGTTCCCAACAGCATAAATACGGCAGCAGAGCCCAACATGGCACCTAAAAGCGATTCACGGAAGCCCTGCCTTATTTCAAGCATCATAAAGGGAACGGGAGCTACAAGAATCAGAAAAGGAGAGGCGAGAGCGATGTACATCCCTCCTGAAAAAATAACCACGCTTAAAAGTATCCATGACAGCCATTCAAAAATAATTTTCGATTTCACTTTCTGCCCCCCACAAAAGACAATAAAAAAAGAGAGAGCCCTGCGGCCCTCCCCCAATTATACAGCAGAGACTCAAATTTTAATCTGATGTAAAAGGCAAAAGCGCAATTATTCTTGCTCTTTTTATAGCCCTTGTGAGCTGGCGCTGGTGTTTGGCACAAGTACCTGTAACCCGTCTGGGTACTATCTTGCCGCGTTCCGTAATGTATTTTTTTAGTTTTTCTACTTCTTTGTAATCTACGTGATCTATTTTATCTACGCAGAAATGACAAACCTTCGGCCGACGCTTGCGCCGCTTGCGGTTAAAATTCGAACTGTTTTCCATAAAAGACTCAACCCCTTACTAGAATGGTATCTGTACGTCTCCAGGTCCCTCAGTTCCGCCCATTTCAGAAAAATCCAGCGGGAATTCATCTTCAAATCCCTCTTCTTCCCTCAGGCTTCCCATATCTCCCCCAGAAACCGCATCAGAATGCATTCTGGCGTTTCCTGGATTCTGTTCTGCATGAGAAACTGATGAAGAACCTTCATCTTCCCTGCGGCCTGAACCGAGGAGAACTATATTGTCAGCAACTACTTCTGTCACCCATCGGTGCTGTCCTGTTTTAGGGTCATCGAAATCACGGACGCTTATCCGGCCTTCAACTAAAACAGGGCGCCCCTTTTTAAGATAGCGTTCACAGATATCAGCCGTAAAGCTCCATGCAGAAATATTCACAAAATCTGTGTGGCTCTGGAGCTCTCCTGTCGCCTTATTTTTCCACTGGCGACCGATCGCAACGGTTATCCTGGCTACTTTCTGCTTATTCGGAGTAAACCTGACATCAGGATCTCTTGCCAGGTTCCCCATAAGGATAACCCTGTTATATCCGCGGGCCATAACGCTTACTTCTCCTCCAGGTTAACGACCATCTGGCGTATAACCTGAGGTTTCAGACTAAGGAGACGTTCCATTTCCTTCACCTGTGCGGGATCAAGCTTAAACGTATACAGAACGTAAAAACCTTCGAGCTGTTTGTCAATGTGGTAGGCAAAACGCTTCTTGCCCCAGAGATCCACCTTTTCCAACTCTGCTCCCAAACCGCGCACGACCTCGGCAATCTCTTCCGATACCATTTTATGGTCTTCAAGATCTGCCTGAAGAATCACAACCATTTCGTAAGATCGCACGTACTTCACCTCCTCCCTTTGGACTCTGGTCTCTTCTCAAGTAAGAGACAGGGACATACAGTCAGATACTATAGCACTGAATTCAGTCTAGTGCAATATATCGCCTGAAGTTATTTCTATTTTATAAAGAACTTCACCTGACAATACCAGATTGAATTGCTCCCTTGCAAGTCTGGCAATACCCTCAGGTGTGCTGTAGTATTCAATTTTCTGTTTGAGCTCCTGTGATTTCCTCTCTTCAGCAACAAGTTCTTCCATTCTTTCATCCAAAGTGCCTGAAAGAACATCTATCCTTTCAAGTTCCTTAAAGAAAGACGTAAGAAGAACTGCTATCAGGAACGTAACGGCTGCGGCAAATATTATCCACCGCAATCTGGGAGCTTTCATGATCAGTCAGCTAAAAGACTGCCGATTATACTTTTACATCTTTTCAGGAGCAGAGACACCCAGCAGCCCTAGCACATTTTTAAGTGTTATTTTTGTTGCCTGCATAAGCAAAATACGCGCTTTCATAACAGGTTCATCCACACCAAGTATACGCTGGCTGTTGTAAAAAGAGTGGAATGCTTCAGCAAGCTCAGTTGCATAATATGCGATCCTGTGCGGTGCAAACTCCTCTGCCGATTTAGCCACTTCTTCAGGAAGCCTTGATATAGCCTTCACAAGGTTTATCTCCGTTGGATCTGTGATCTGTGAAACATCAAATTCCTCTATGTCGGGGATCGCTATGCCTCTCTCTTCAAGTTCGCGGTATATGCTGCATATTCTGGCATGAGCATACTGTACATAAAAGACAGGATTTTCTGAAGTAGCCTTTTTGGCCAATTCAAGATCAAAATCAAGCGTGCTGTCACAGCGGCGCATAACGAAGAAAAACCTTGTAGCATCAACTCCTACTTCGTCCATGATTTCTCTCAATGTGATTATTGTGCCTGCCCTCTTCGACATCTGAACAGGCTTGCCGTCTCTGAGGAGATTTACCATCTGTATCAAAAGAACATCGACAGAATCGTCAGGATGGCCAAAAGCTTTATTGACCGACTTAAGTCTCGGCACATAACCGTGATGATCAGCACCCCATACATAAATCAGCTTTTCAAAATTCCTGTCATACTTATTTTTCAGGTAAGCCACATCAGATGTGAAATAAGTAGGTACACCATTGGTTCTTATAAGGACCCTGTCTTTATCATCACCAAAAAGTGTGGATCTGAACCAGAGAGCACCATCTTCCTCATATGCAAAATCCCGGTCCTTAAGCTCTTCCATAGCAGGTTCAACCTGTCCGTTGTCATAAAGGGACTTTTCTGAAAACCAAACATCGAAGGTCACACCAAATTCTTCCAGATCTTTACGGATCATTTCAGTGACTATTTTACCGGTCTCCGCTGAAAAGAATGCAACAGTCTCCTCCAGCGGTTTATTCGCCAGCTCTTCGCCGTATTCCTTCACAAATGATCTGGCTATATCCGTCATATATTCACCATGATAGCCATCTTCAGGCATGGGAGCTTCGTCCCCTCTTCCCAGTTCGTCAAAGTAACGGGACTGGGCTGATTTACCCAGCAGTTCCATCTGCAGACCGGCATCATTTATATAGTATTCACGTTCAACATCCCATCCTGCAAAGTCCAGTATTGAGGCTGTGATATCACCCACGGCAGCCCCGCGTCCATGCCCCATGTGAAGCGGACCTGTAGGATTAGCGCTTACAAATTCCACCTGGACTCTCCGTCCTCTGCCCAAGTTGACTCTTCCGTATTTTTCATTTTGTGATATCGTGTTTTTCAAGGTCTCAGTGATCCAGTTTGAAACAAGCGTAAAGTTTATAAAGCCTGGACCCGCAACTTCCGCTTTCTCAACAACCTCTCCAAGCGGCACCTGATCGATCAGCCGATCTGCAAGTTCCCTTGGCTTCATCCCAAATGGTTTGGCAAGCTGCATGGCAATATTAGTAGCCCAGTCGCCATGTCCCGCCTGTCTTGGGCGTTCAAGGCGCACCATAAATCCCTCTGGCAACTCCTGTTTTGAGTCCCTGGCTATATTTTTCACTGCTCTTTCAAGTAACTGCTTAAGTTCTTCTGTCATGTTCTGCAAAATCAAACACCCCTTAAAAATAAAAGACTATTATTTCCTGAAAGGAAGATCAAGAACAGGCCATCTCATACAGGCAGCAAGCTCTTCCTTTAAAATTGCTGCAAAGCTGTCATCAACTACAACGTTTTTTACCACCCATGTACTGTCAGCTATAAGCTGAGCTTTTTTAGGCCAGTGTATTATAGATTCTTTAAGTACCGCCTTTGTCCCTTCACCAAGTTTTTTTACTGGCGGAGACTGGATAAGTTTATATCCTGACGGCATATTCATCCTTATTTTCTGATCTATTATAAATGGGAAACGCAAAGTATAACTGCGTTCCTTTCCGATCATCTCACCAACCCTGGAAGGGATACCCCCGGGGAGACGAAGCAAAAGATTATTTCCAAGCACTATTCCAGGCATGCATTTCACGTTGAATTCTAGTTTATAGCCTGTCTTGCTCGGCTGAACTGAAAGCGGTTCAAGTATCATTCCTGGGATAGCAAAGTTGACACGTTTTCTCAGAAAATCGCTCAATCCGCTCTGCGAAGGCAGATACCCGTCAGACATCAGCTGCGTCCAGCCGCCGCTGACCGATACCATCAGAGTTCCCTCCGCGCTTCCTGACTCACTGAGATCAAGCTTCCATAAAAGCTCAAGTCTGTGATCTGCAGGGCTCCCTGAGCTTACAGTCTTCTTATCAAAGCTGTCATTTTTCAGGGAATAAAGAAGTGCTCCCGCTATGGACGGCGCGGTCACACCATAGGCAGACGTCTGTCCTGCCTGATAAAATACTGTTTTACCTCCGTTTGGAGAAAGCTCTAAAACAGGAGCAGTCCAAAAGCTTGCAGAAACGGGGCTGTCTTTGTCCAGTGCCATTGATGTCTGCCACCAAATCTTGGTCTCCCATCCAAGAGATTTCAGCCATTTATTAAGGATCAATGTCTGCTCCCATGGAGTCCACGGTCCCTCTTCAGGAATATTCTCAGGAGATCTGACCCAGCTGCGGGGATAACCGGAAAGCTTCTTAGAGGGCTGTCCTATCCATTCCATGAGTTTCAGGCCTGTTTTTGTTTTGTCTCCCTCGGATATTGATTTTGGAAATTTTACAGCAGGAAAGGTCCGCTCAAGATCCGTCATAGCGGAAATGCTCTGGGTAATTCCCTTCCTTGAGCTGAAAGAGAGGCTTGGCCTTTTATAAACCACAAAACCTTCGCCGTCCCATTTTTCCTGGTTCATTACTGTCCATTTGTACTTCTGAAGTCCTGAAGATTTTGTCACCAGCGGGTCTTTGATATCCTTTCCCTGCCAGTAGAGCTCTCTTCCCTCCGGAAGTTCCGCTGTCACGTTCTGCTCCCATATCGGCAGTGGGCCGGACATATATATTGTTCCGTCTATACCGTAGCGTTTTTCATGTTTAGTTCTGACAACGATCACAACAGCCCTTCCAGAGGCATCGTCAGGGGTGCTGATTTTTTTTACCAAGGCTCCTCCCGGCATTGTTTCTTCAGAAACGTACAGATCCCCTTCCTTCATGGAGGTCATCGGGTTGTACCATGCGGCTTCCTCTATATCGACAGAACCGTTGGCAGGTATCGGCAGTTTCATCTCTTTAAGCTGATCCGGTATACTCTCGCCAGTCAGAACAATGTAATAAAGGGTCTCTTCCATCGTTCCGTCGTTGAGCATCCTGAAATCATTATTTTTGAGCCAGACCACAGAAGTAGCTCCGCTGAACCCTTCTATTGAAGGAACTTCCTTGTTCAGCCTCCTTACTTCTTCAGAAGTATTCCACGCCTCAGTAATGGCAGGGAAAACCAGCAGTGCTGTTATCAGCGGCAGAAATATCGCAGTCAAACGAAAAAAACGTCTCATCAAATACCTCCCGGTCATCTGCCGCAGCATTGCTTGTATTTTTTACCGCTTCCGCATGGGCAGGGATCGTTGCGCCCGACCTTATTTAAGTTCAATATCGGCTGGGTTTTCTGTGCGGTTGCCAATGTCCCGGGATTATCCGTGTCTTCGCTGTAACCCAAAGCATCAGGGATATCGAAGGCATCCCGGCTCTCTATCCATTTCGTCTGCTTCTTTTCTTTTTCTTTGTTTACTACAGATACTTTAAGGGCAAATTCGGTAATGCCCTCTCTGATCTGAACAAGCATCGTCTGGAAGAGATTAAACGACTCGAACTGATACTCGATCAGAGGGTCTTTCTGGCCTATTGCCCTGAGCCCTATTCCCCTCCTGAGTTCGTCCATCGCAAGCAAATGTTCTTTCCAGTTTGTGTCAAGAACTTCAAGAAAAATATACCGGAATATCTGCACGGATATTTCAGGACCAAGCTCTTCGACTTTCTGTCCGAAGCGTGATCTGATCTCTTCGAGTATGGCCGGGCCAGCATGTTCAAGATCTTCCTTTGTCTCGACATTTTCTATGT
>JAQVPO010000033.1 GCA_028702015.1 Synergistaceae bacterium
CCGCGCGGCGCAGGTCTTTCAGTCTTGAAGCGATCAAATCGGATATTTCATCGGCGGAAAGGCCGGCAGCATCAGAGTCCATACTCAGAACCGCTTCATGCAGAGAGATCCCATGCTCTTCTGCAAACGTAGTCAGTTCGTGCAATGATCTCATAATGTGACCCCCGGTATTGAAATGACCCTTGCAATAGCATCGTGCAGTACTTTTATTTCTTCAGGCTTGATCGCGTATTCATTGCTGTCAAGCTCCAGGACCATTGTAGCCAGACCGCCTCTTGAGTTCCTGTGAAGCTTCATCGTAGCGATATTGACCCCGTGTGAAGAGAGGTAAGTTGTAACTGCCCCCACGACACCCTGAACATCTTTGTTCATAATTATTATCACTGGCAAGAGACAGGAAACTTCCACTTCGAAGCCATCCAGCTGCTGCAGTGAAACAGCACCTCCTCCAAGAGATGCTGCCGTTGCGTCCATTTTTTTTTCACTGCCGTCCCATATCTCTATCCTCACAGAGTTTGGATGGCTCCCTTCAATATCTTCCTCATAAAACCTGAACTTCATTCCCGATGCCAGGGCAAGCTCTCTCCCGTCACGGACCTCAGGATCATCAGGGGCATATCCGAGCAGGCCGGCAAGGATGGCCCTGTCTGTGCCATGCCCCTCACCAGTTGTGGCAAAACTGCCTCTCATGTATATATTTACGTTTTTTACATCTCTGCCCCAGCAAAGCCTTACGATCCTTCCGATACGCACTGCACCTGCTGTATGGCTCGAAGAAGGACCTATCATTACAGGACCGATAATATCCCACACAGGCATTGATACTCCCCCTGTCAAAACTTTATGCAATGGCCTTAACAAACTAATTTTAACAGCAGCCAGCCATTTCATGTAAAAGAGAACGTAACAGACAAAATACATTTTCCTTTCTGTTTTGAAAAAAAGACACAAATGTATTGCATATTTACACAATTAGGTATAGCATTCTTCAAACGTTTTAGCCAAACGGAGGAATAATAAATTGAAAAATCATCTTATCAACACCAAAAGGTGGATCATCAAAAAAATAGCCGAATCGGTCTGGAGCGAAAATTTCAGGCAGGGAATAAAACGTCTTCCATTCGAAAGAATACCGCCAGGTTCAGAGGCAAAATACAGGTGCTGTGTCTACAAAGAACGGGCAGTGGTAAGGTCAAGGGTACTTGCCGGTCTGGGGTTCAGTGTCGAAGCTGACGATGAGGTCACATCTCTTCTTGAATATGCCGATGCAGCATTGAAGAGAAAACGCATCGAAGGCCCTCCTCTGACCATTATCGATATCGCATGCAAAGGATGCATCAATGCGAGATATTATGTTACGGAACTCTGCCAGGGCTGCCTTGCCAGGCCCTGTGAGACTGTATGCCCTTTCGGAGCCATTACAGTAAAGGACGGACATTCATCGATAGACATAAAAAAATGCAAAAACTGCGGAAAGTGCAAAGATGCCTGCCCTTATCACGCTATTTCAAAAATATCTGTTCCCTGTGAGGAAAATTGTCCTGTAGACGCCATCACAAAAGGAGAGCATGGAATAGCGGCCATCGATTTTTCAAAGTGCATAAGCTGCGGCTGCTGCGTTGCAGCATGCCCCTTTGGCGCTGTTCTGGAAAGAAGCCAGGTAGTAGATATACTGCGTGCATTGAAAAGCGGAAAAAGAGTCACAGCTATAACTGCTCCCGCACTTGTAGGGCAATTCAGCGCCCCTCTTCCAAAACTCGTTACAGCCATGAAAAAACTTGGATTTTCGGATGTTATCGAAGTTGCAAGGGGTGCAGAAAAAACAGCCAAAGAAGAAGCAGAGGAATTGAAAGAAAGATTGTCCAGAAATGAGTCATTCATGACCACCTCATGCTGTCCCGCATACATTCAGACAGTACGCAGACACATGCCTGAGATGCTGTCCCACATATCGGACACACCAACACCCATGCACTATACGGGCGAAATGGTCAAAGCAAAGGATCCACAAGCTTTGACTGTATTTATAGGACCTTGTGTAGCCAAGAGAAGAGAGGCAATGGAAGACTCTTGCGTTGATTACATAATGACCTTTGAAGAACTCGCCTCCGTCTTTGAAGCAGCAAAAATTGATCCGTCAGCATGTGAAGATGACTTGGCTCTTCCGCAGGTCTCAGCTGAAGGAAGGGGCTTCGCGCTTAGCGGAGGCGTTGCATCGGCGGTCAAGAGCGTCATCGGTGACGAAATAGAAATAAGGACTGCCTGTATAAACGGAACAAGCAAATCTGAAATTGCAAGAATGAGAGCCTATGCCAAAAACGGAGGTCCGTTCGATCTGCTTGAAGTTATGACATGCACAGGAGGATGCGTAAACGGGGCCGGGGTCATAAACAGAGACCCCAAAGCCAGGGAAGAGATAAAAAAATTAGTGTCAGAAAGCAAAAAATTAAGATAATCAAATACTTGTTTTTTAATACCATTTATGCCCTGAAAATCAGACAGAAGACCGGTTCCCCAATTGGAACCGGTCTTCTGTCTGATTTTATCTGCGTGACCAATAAAAAAATGCTCGCAGCTGATAAAACCAAATATTTTTTTGTAATACAATATTAACTTTTACGTTCCCCTCTTGACACTTCACAAATTAAGAGTATGATTCCCACACATATAATTAATCAAATTTATATTATTTTACTTGTTACGTTCATTTATTGGGCTTATATTGAACTTTTTAGGGGTTTTAGCTAAGGCAAAATATTTTAAGGACAATATATTCAGAATATTATATAAGTAAATTTAATATAAGTTGATTTTGATTAAAATATTAAACTACGGAGGTAAAATATTATGACTGCTACTTGTACTGTTTGCGAAGCACAGATCAATCTGCCAAACGACTGCTGTGAGGGCGAGCTTCTTGTCTGCGGTGACTGCGGAACAGAACTTGAGGTGATAGCCCTTGATCCCGTCACTGTGGAAGAAGCACCGCAGGTCCAGGAGGACTGGGGAGAATAACTTTGTCTAAGCTGCGTATATTATTCACAAGGCTTCGGGTAGAAGAGAAACTGCTGCGTGAAGCGGCAGAAAAACAGAATATACCCTGCGAGCTGCAGAACGTATCAGACACATGGTATGGGGACCAGCCCTTCTGTACCCCTGAAGATGTTGTGCTTGCAAGATGTGTTTCTCATAACCAGAATGAAGCTGTGGCGCAGATACTGGAATCACAGGGCATCCGTGTCGTAAATCATTCGTCGGTTATGGCAGTCTGCGGAAACAAGCTGGCTACAAGCATAGCTCTTTCAAAGGCAGGTATATGCCAGCCTAAGTTCAGGACTGCATTTACTCCGGAAGCGGCGATCGAAGCTCTTGAGGATCTGGGATATCCTGCAGTATGTAAACCCGTAAGCGGAAGCTGGGGCAGACTGCTGGCAAAAATCAATGACCGCGAGGCAGCAGAGGCAGTATTTGAGCATAAATCAATGCTCGGTGCTCTTCACAACACATTTTACATTCAGGAGTATATAGAAAAAGGTGATTATGACGTCAGGGCTTTTGTTGTAAGCGGAGATCCCGTTTGTGCGATCACAAGGAAAAGCAGCCACTGGATAACAAATACCGCGAGGGGCGGTGCGGCTTCTAATCTTCCTCTGGATAAAGATATCAAATCCGTGCTGTGTTCTGTACACGAAGCGATCGGAGGAGATTTCCTTGCAGTGGATCTCTTCAGAAAAGACGGGAAGTGGCTGGTCAACGAGGTAAACGACGGCGGAGAGTTCAGAAATTCAATAGAACCGACAGGCACAGACATACCTGCGGCAGTGGTAAGGGCTGCATGGAACAGGAGACCTCAGTAATGCTGATTACGATGGACAGAGAACTTTTTAACGCTAAACAGATATCAGCAAATAAATGCAAGCACGGGATAAAGCGTGGCTGCATTATGGGCCGTTTGATTTTGCAGTATAGTCAGTGACGTGTATTTGTGACATTCTGCGAAGATCGGCCCGCTGCCTGAAGAGGAGCGGGTTTTTTGTTGCAGTAAATTAAAAATGAGAGGAACGGTAATGAATATGAAAATACCTGTGATCATATGGGGAGCTACTGGATTTACAGGGGGAGAACTTTTAAGGATCATTGCACGCCATCCTGACATGGAGGTTGTCGGAGCCGTTTCAAGAAGCAAGGCCGGCACACCGGTGGGATCTGTGCATCCTCATCTTCGGTTCGCATATCAGGATCTGAATTTTATCTCTCCGGAGGAAGGCGGAGAAATAGATGCAGGTCTGGTTTTTCTGGCTCTGCCGCATAAGGCTGCCGCAGAAACAGCAAAGAAAAGGCTTTCCGCCGGACAGAAGGTCGTTGACCTTTCGGCAGATTTCAGGCTGAGAAGCCATGAACAATACAGGAGATGGTACGAAACAGAGCATCCATGTCCTGAGCTGCTGAAAGAAGCTGTATATGGGCTTCCTGAACTGCACAGATCAGAAATAGCAAAGGCTGACCTGGTCTCCGGCGTAGGATGCAACGCAACATCCGCAATTTTTGCTCTGCTTCCTCTTGCAAATGCCGGCCTCATTGAAAATGCAAGGATCGAATGCAGGGTCGGATCCTCCGAAGGAGGAGCTGAAGCAAAAGAAGGAAGCTCCCATTCGCTGCGCAGCAGGTCTCTCAGGGTCGTCTCACCGTTTATACACAGACATATGGCGGAAGTGATCCAGGAGCTTTCACTGCCCGAAGATAAAATAAGCATGACAGTAACCGCAGTTGAACTTGTAAGGGGCATACAGTGCTTAGCTCATGTGACCCTGAATAAGACATTAAGAGAAGCTGATATCTGGAAGCTCTACCGTGCACAGTGGTCAAAGGAGCCATTCGTGTCAGTTTCACCAGCTAAACCAGCTCATTTCCGGATACCTGATCCGAAGTTCGTGCTCGGAAGCAACAGGATACTTACCGGGTTTGCCCTTGCGGAAGACGGACGCCGCGCGATCGCTGCCTCAGCTATAGATAATCTGATCAAGGGTGCCGCAGGATCTGCGGTCCAGTCGGCAAATATCATGTATGGCAAAGAGGAAACGGCAGGGCTTGAAATGATGCCGATCTATCCTGCTTAAGAGATCTTAGGAAACGGAGGAGAGAAAATTGATCGGAGTAGTGAAAATAGGCGGAGCAGAAGGAAACAAGCTTGGATCCCTGATGTCAGAATTATCAGCCAGGACAGCCAGGGGCGAGAAATGGGTCCTGGTACATGGAGCAAGCGGAATAATGGACAGGCTTTGCAGAGAGCGGGGGGTCGAAATCCGGATGGTAACGAGCCCCTCCGGCTACAGAAGCCGCTATGTAGGAGAGAGAGAGAGAGAGCTTTTCAGAGAAGCTGCTCTTAGTTATGGGAAAATGATCCAGGATACTCTCGCTGGATTAGGCACATCATCTGAAATTATGGACCCTGAAACAACAGAAGACGTTTTTGCAGACAGAAAAGACATCCTGCGCGAGTACTCAGGAGGCAGGACTCGCATCCTGAGAGGCAATTACAGCGGTACTATTTCTTCTCTCCGCAGCGAAAAAATTAATTCTGTAATAGACAGAGGGCTGATCCCGATCCTTCCTCCGCTGGGACTGGACAGCGAATCAGGTTTGTCACTCAACATAGACGGAGACAGACTTGCCGCATCAGCGGCCAAAGCTGTGAATGCAGACATCCTTGTGATCCTGTCCAACGTCCCCGGATTGATGAAGGACATAAATGACCCCGCGTCATTGATCAAAAAATATTCCTCCGAGGGATCATGGGAAAAACTGGAAGAATATGCAGTCGGAAATATGAAAAGAAAGCTCCTTGCCTGCCGTGAAGCCTTCGATCTTGGCGTGCCCAACATACATCTCGCAGACGGAAGGGTACCTGAACCATTGAAAAAAGCAGAAATGGGGGACGGAACATGTCTGACTCTCTAAGTTCCCTTTACGGAGGACGGGGCATCGCTGTCACCCACGGCAGGGGCAGCCGTGTTTTTGATACTGCGGGCCGGGAATATATCGATTTTTTCAACGGGCATGGGGCTTCCCTTTTCGGACACTCTGATCCTATCCTTACCGATGCTCTCCAAAAGGCATCAAGGGCTGTCTGGACAAGCGGAGCAGGATTCGAATCACCGGTACGTGAGAAAGTGGCGGATGAACTCAGCCTGATGATCGGAGGAGGCAGGGTTTTTCTATGCAACAGCGGCACAGAAGCCATCGAAGCGGCGCTTAAGCTTTCCCTGATCCTCAGAAAGGGACGCAGCAGGATACTCGCCTGCAGAAGAGGTTTTCACGGACGATCCTGCGGAGCACTCTCCATGACTTTCAATCCTAAATACAGAGACCCCTTTATGCCGCTCATGCGAAACGTAGAACATTTCTCCGTCAGTGATCTGGCTGAAAACATTGATGATGACACGGCAGCTGTCTTTATAGAGCCCGTACAGGGAGAGGGCGGAGTATTTCCGCTTGCAGAGGAAACAGGAAAGAAAATTTCTGACGCATGCAGGCGGACCTCTGCTATCCTTGTCTCTGATGAAATACAGAGCGGTCTTGGCAGATGCGGCGCTCCCCTCGCAAGCAGCATCACAGGATTGGACCCTGACATTATCTGCCTTGCAAAAGGTCTTGCAGGCGGACTGCCCGCAGGAGCGACTCTATGGAAAAAAGATCTCGGGGATTTCACACCGCACAGCCATGGTTCTACATACGGCGGAAACGAACTTACAGCATCAGTCTCTGCGGCAGTCCTTTCAATGGTCATGCACACGGATCTGCCATTAAAAGCCGCCGAATCAGGAATGTATTTCCGTTCACGGATATCTGAGATAGAAAGCAGCCACATCAAAGATATCCGAGGGTTGGGGCTTCTCAACGGCATTGAACTCGACATTCCCTCCCTAAGCGTCGTGAAAGCACTTCAGAAAAACGGCCTTCTCTCACTTACTGCAGGGCCTCGGACATTAAGATTCCTGCCCTCTTTTGCCGCAGAAGAAAAAGATTTTGATAATGCGGCCATGATACTTAAAAAAACACTGGAGGAATTCTAATGGGAATTCCTGAATCAGCCAGACTTCTGGCAGACCTTGTTGCTGTTCCCAGTCCGACCAGGCATGAGGCAGATGCTGCAAGGATGATGGCAGACAGACTGCCCCGTTTCGGCTGGAGCGGAGCTCATCTTGACGGTGCCGGCAGTGTCGTGGCATACAAAGGGACAGGGGACAGAGAGCTCGTTCTGCTTAGTCATATCGACACCGTACCAGGAGGCCCTGAAGTTGTCATTAACGATCAGGTGATCCAGGGACGCGGGAGCGTTGACGCAAAAGGCCCGTGCTGTGCAATGGCCGTAGCGGGAGGGTCAGTTTCTGTCCCTGATGACTGGAGGATCACATTTGTTGCTGCGGTCGGAGAGGAGATCGACTCAAAGGGCGCTAGGTTCAGGATGCCGCTGCACTCTCCCGAAGCATGCGTTATAGGCGAACCGACAGGTAGCGACGGCGTTGCCATATCCTATCGCGGCAGGGTGCTCTTTGACATATGCGGCGAAGATGACGGAGCTCACCGTTCAGGGAGCCCGGGTCCCCTGACTGAAACGGTAATGGCCGCATCCTCAATAATAGACATTACCAAAAACATGGGAAAGGGCTATTCTGTTGCGATAATGGAAATGGAAGGTCACGAGGCTGGCAAAAGAAGCGCAAATATAACTATGGATCTTAGAATGCCGATTGGTGCAGATCAGTATGAGCTTGAACTTATGATCAGCGAGACCGCTTCGGCCTTTGGAGTCAGATCAGAGATTATCGAGTATGTGCCTCCATATGGGGTCCACAAATCGGACCCTGTGATAAGGGCTTTCAGGAATGCGATACGGGACAGCGGAGGAACTCCGAGAATACTGGCAAAACAGGGAACATGCGACTTCAACGTGCTTTCCCCGTGGGGATGCCATATAGGCGCATACGGGCCAGGCAATTCGATCTATGACCATAGTTCCAATGAACAGATCCCCGTATCTGAGTACCTGAAGGGAATCGAAGTCCTTAAACTCGCCCTTCCGAGGATAATGTCCTCCATATGACAGAGCCGGACAATGGCAGAATGCGACAAAAGGATGTCGCGTGAAGCCGTTGTGAAGCGATGGTGAAACGATTGTAAGGGCGGTCAAACTATAGTCAAACGATCGTAGAGGACAAGAACCTGACCCTTTCCGTCGTCCCCGAGTGCTTCCATCGTGAGAGCACTATTTTCCGTCAGGAAAACTTTTTAAATTAACCTTAGTGCTCGAACCATTTCGAATGCGCTTTGAGATCGGGGATCCAGCGTCTTCTGTTTAAGGTCTTGTAAACGCAGTAATAGCCTAAAACTAAAGCCACTGGATTCCCGATTGATACATTCGGGAAAGACGAAAAAGGTCAGGGGCTTATGACTTAACAATCGTTTGACTACTGTTTGACCACGTTTGACGATAGTTTGACCGTTATTACAACTGCTTCACTACCGTTTCACGCCGGTGTTTTTCCGGCAGCTTCACCACCGTAAGGAGATTATTTCTTAGCTCCCAGATACTTCTCCCAGTCCTTGTTGAACTGGTCTATGCCTTTTGCTGTGAGCGGATGGTCAAACATCATCCTGAGAACTTTAAATGGAACTGTGGCAAAATGTGCCCCTGCCTTTGCTGATTCAAAGACATGGGCAGGATGGCGAAGACTGGCCGCAATTATTTTTGTATCGATCTCAAAAATATCGAATATCTCTGCAATATCCCTCACAAGCTTTATCCCGTCTTCTCCTATGTCATCCAGGCGTCCGACAAACGGGCTTACATAAGTTGCTCCTGCCGCAGCCGCCAGAATAGCCTGATTTGCTGAAAAAATAAGCGTGACGTTGGTTTTGATGCCTTCTTTTGATAGCTCTTTTACAGCTCCCAGCCCGTCCGGACATAAGGGGATCTTCACTACCACGTTAGGATCTATCTTGGCAATTACCCTAGCCTCTTCTATCAGTTTGTCTTTTTCAAGCGATACTGCTTCCGCGCTCACAGGTCCCTTAACAGTCTCTGCTATTTCACGTACACGAGTATGAAAATCAACGCCCCCTTCCTTTGAGACTAATGTCGGGTTGGTCGTTGCACCAGAAATGATTCCCCACGAACAGGCCGTTCTGACTTCATCGATATTTGCGGTGTCGATAAAAAACTTCATCCTTTTCATCCTTTCTTATCTTTTCATCACATTTTTATATTTAACAAAATTTTCTTACTAAGAATTTTATCCTATTTTTAATTTTTGGAGAAATACAAGAGGGCCCCTGTTCACTTATCTCCGGGGGCCCTTCGTTTATCATCTTATATTTTGGTCAGGCATGAACTGCTAAACTGCGTATGCTTCAGGCGCTGCCTGTTCTTCCAGACCTATATCGACACAGTTTTCTCTTACATATTTCTGAGGCAGGAAATCCTTGGCAACCTGCGGGAAGAGAACATAACTGAGCACGTCCTCGGGCTGTGTGA
>JAQVPO010000034.1:0-6970 GCA_028702015.1 Synergistaceae bacterium
GGCAGTTTCAAGAAATATTGCAGCTATCTGCTCATAACCTTCTTTTTTTGCTGCAGAAGCGAAATAAGTATACTTGTTGCGAGCCATTGATTCGCCTGCAAAGGCCTCCCATAGGTTCTTTTCTGTCTTGCTTCCTTTAAGTTCCATTTGTGATTCCTCCGTATCCATATAATATTTATTGCCTCTAATATTTTATAACTATTATTCTAATCTCAAAATATGTAATTTTACCAGTAAATTACTTGAATGAGTCAAGATCTGAATGTATACTTTTGAAACCGTTCAAGAAATTATCCAATTTAAGAGAGAGAAATGCCAATATATTCAGAAGCTGCTGGTCCCTTTTGTTTAATTTTCGACATTCCCCAGGGAGGTAAGGACATGGACATGATACATGCTCCAGAACCCGATGTAACTATAACTTTTTGCGCAGCGGCAGGACTGGGACTCCAGACTGCTGAGGATCTGGCAAGACAGATGCTCACAAAAGCCGGCTATTGTGTATTTACGGCCCGGGAATATATGTCAAGGGTAAGAGGAGGCAATAACTCTACACAGATAAGAGTTTCACTTAAACCTGTAAGAGCATACGTCGGCCGTATAGACTGGCTTTTTGCGCTTTCTCCGGATTTAAGGAGCAACATAACAGAAAAAATTACGGAAAAGACAAAAATCCTGGGCGATGCCTCTGCAATGCGGGATGAAATATCTTCCCTCGGAAGGGAAATGATAGATCTTGATCTTGCAAAAAGGGCGGCTGATCTTGGGAGCACTAAATTCTCTTCAATGATAGTTGCTGGATTCATAGCTGGTATATTCATGCTCGGGGAAGATACAGCAGATGAATTGATAGAGAAGCGTTTTGCGGACGCAGTTCTGTCAGATAAAAATAAAAGAGCGTTCAGGATCGGATATCAGCTCGGAATGGAACACGTGAAGGGGCAGCCTGTGCTTATGCTGCCTGATAAAGGGACGGGAGATGAAATATTCCTTGACGGAAACAGCGCGGCAGCTCTTGGGGCCGCCTCTGCAGGATGTAACTATATAACTGCGTATCCGATGTCTCCCGGTACAGGTGTCTTTTCATATTTTGCTAAAAATGCAAAATTGTTCGACTGCGCAGCCGAACAGGTCGAAGACGAGATTTCCGCGATAAATATGGCCGTAGGAGCTGCTTATGCTGGAGCAAGAGCGATGGTCACTACTTCTGGGGGAGGATTCGCCCTTATGTGTGAGGGACTCAGCCTTGCCGGTATCACAGAGACGCCTGTCGTAGTCCATCTTGCACAGAGACCTGGCCCTGCCACAGGGCTTGCTACAAGGACAGAACAGGCTGATCTCGAACTTGCGCTTTATGCCGGACACGGGGAGTTCCCTCGTGCTCTTTATGCTCCGCTGAATGTGGAGAGTGCCTTTGCTCTTGCCGGCAGGGCTTTCCACACTGCACACAAATATCAGGTACAGTCGATCATACTGACTGACCAGTACCTTCTTGACAGCGGATACCCTGTTGCTAAGCCTGATCCATCATCGGTACCAGCGCCTATACCTCCGGTCAGGACGAAGAACGGCTATAAAAGATATGCCTTCCCGGCTGAAGGTGAATATATCTCTCCGTTCGGGGTGCCCGGATTTGGTGAAGGATTTGTCTCCTTTGACAGCCACGAGCATACGGAGGAGGCTCATATAACGGAGGACAGGTGGATAAGGAAGAGCATGGTGGAAAAGAGGCTGAAAAAACTGGAAGCGATGAGCAGGGAAGCTCTTCCTCCAAGACTCCACGGTCCCGAAAAATATGATACAGCGGTAATCTGCTGGGGATCAGTATTTGAACCGCTCAAGGAAGCGATGGAGATACTTGACTGTAAATATGCAGCACTTATCGCATGCGAACAGGTCTATCCGCTTTCGGAGAAATTCAGGAGACTCATTTCATTGCCCTGCAGGAAAATATTTGTTGAAGGAAACGCCACAGGACAGTTTTCAAGAGTGGTGCGCTCACTTACAGGAATTGGCGCAGATGAGACGATACTCAAATACAACGGGTTCCAATTTACTGTTGAAGAGCTGGTCGAGGAACTCGGCAAGCTCCTTGCTGCAAGAGAATTAGGAAGAGGAGGCTGCTGACAATGATCGATACAGCATTTGATTACACCGGCGAGATATCATGGTGTCCCGGATGCGGTGACTATAAGATACTTGAATCCCTGAAGATGGCACTCAGTGAGCTGCGTCTGGATCCCAGGAAGGTGGTGGTAGCGTCAGGCATAGGGCAGGCTGCCAAGATGCCTCATTACCTGAAATGCAACTGCGTCAACGGTCTCCATGGGAGAGCGCTTCCTCTGGCAACTGGGATAAAAGCCTCCAACAGACACCTTACTGTCATTGCTGTGGGCGGGGACGGGGATATGTATGGAGAAGGCGGAAACCACTTTATGCACGCAATAAGAAGAAACCCAGATATCACCAATATAGTGTGCAACAACATGATATACGGGCTTACCAAGGGACAGGGATCTCCGACAACTCCTGTCGGGATGAAGACCCCGACCCAGCCTTTCGGTGTTACCAGCAAGCCTCTCAATCCTCTGCTTCTGGCTCTTTCATGCGGAGCGACTTTTGTTGCGCGTGCTTCAGCTGCTGATACAGAGAGGACAAAGGACGTAATAGTAAAAGCAATCAGGCACAAAGGCTACGCTCTTGTAGACATATTCCAGCCATGTGTATCGTTCAACAGGACCAACACCTGGCAGTGGCTTTCAAAGAGCACAGAATGGCTGGACGAAGAGAGAGATGCATCAGACAAGCTTGAAGCGATGAGACTGTCAATGGAGACAGAGCCATATCCTCTCGGGATAATTTACATGAGCGAACCAGAGAAGACATTTGAAGAAAACCAAGCTCCTTATCAGGCTAATGACAATACACCGCTCTATGCAAGAGCCCCGGCCCTTGAAAATATAAGGAAACTGCTGTCCTGACCACGGACATGGAAGAAACAAATAAAAAAGGCCGGGCATGCAGCCCGGCCTTTTTATTCTGCTAAATCATTGAGAGAAAATAGGAATGGACGGTCAGGTCATCAGTGACCTCGGGGTGGAAAGAGGTCACAAGCATATTTGCCTCTCTTGCGGCCGTTATTGCCCCATTTTCATCACGGGAGAGTATGGTTACATCCTTTCCTGCGGAAGAGATATAGGGGGCTCTGATGAAATACATGGGTATCTTTCCAATGCCGCCGAAATCTCCTGTTGTCATGAAACTTCCCAGCTGCCTCCCATAGGCATTTCGTTTTACAGTGATGTCCATGACTGCAAAATGTTTTCTCTCATCGTTTTCTATATGTTTAGCCAGAAGCACCATTCCGGCACAGGTGCCATAAACAGGAAGCCCATCTTTTATCATCTGCAGCATAATATCGAAAAGTCCGGATTCCCGCAGCAGTTTTCCCTGGGCGGTACTCTCGCCTCCTGGAAAAACCATTCCATTGATTTTTGTCAAAAGATCTGAAGGAGATCTTATTTCCCTTACATATACTCCAAGCTTGTCAAGCGCTGTGCAGTGCTCTTCGAAAGCTCCCTGGACAGCCACGACTCCAACTGTGATGTTTCTGTCCATTCTTATTTTCCGCGTTCCGCCATCAGCACGGCGATCTCATTTTCGTTGATGCCGACCATTGCCTCGCCAAGATCCTCTGATACCTCTGCAAGAACTGCTGGATCCATGTAATTTGTTACCGCTTTGACAATTGCAGATGCACGTTTCTTCGGGTCGCCTGACTTGAATATTCCGCTTCCTACGAAGACGCCCTCTGCGCCAAGCTGCATCATAAGAGCAGCATCGGCAGGGGTCGCTACTCCGCCGGCAGCGAAATTGACAACAGGCAGTCTTCCTTCCTCATGTACTGAAAGAAGGAGTTCGTGGGGTACCTGCAGTTCTTTCGCGGCCTCGAAAATTTCATCTTTCCTCATTGAACTGATTCTTGATATCTCTGCATTCATAGCCCGCAGGTGGCGTACTGCCTGGATCACATCACCTGTGCCCGGCTCTCCCTTAGTTCTTATCATAGTTGCTCCTTCCGCAATACGTCGCAGGGCCTCTCCAAGATTTCTTGCGCCGCATACGAACGGCACTTTGAACATTGTTTTATCGATGTGGTAAATATCGTCTGCAGGGCTGAGGACTTCGCTCTCATCGATATAGTCGATCTCAATGGCTTCCAGTATCTGGGCTTCAACAAAGTGGCCGATGCGGCATTTGGCCATTACAGGAATGGAGACGGCAGACTGGATCTTCTTTATCATCTTTGGATCGCTCATTCTCGATACTCCGCCTGCCTGTCTGATATCCGCCGGAATCCTTTCAAGAGCCATAACTGCGCATGCGCCGGCATCTTCAGCGATACGTGCCTGCTCAGACGTTGTTACGTCCATTATTACTCCGCCCTTAAGCATCTTTGCCAGATCTCTATTAAGCTTTACCTGTTCGCTCATGATCATTGTGACCATTCCTCCTTGCAGTCTATAAGTGATAGTATTATATTTATAGATGTCAATTGTCATTTATACAATGGACAGATATTGCTATTTTAAGCATGACAGATGGGGTGTGCAGAGTGATATATGACTTTATCATCATTGACCCTGATTCGGATGTTCCGCTGTGGAGACAGATCTATCACGGGATGGCTGAAGCGCTTGAAAGGGAGATGATAGAACCTTTTGGCAGACTTCCTTCCATTCGTGATTTGTCGGAAGGTCTGGGAATAAGCCGTTCTCCTGTTGAAAACGCATATGTACATCTGCAGCTGGATGGTTTTATTGAGAGCAGACCCAAGAGCGGGTATTTTGCACTGAAAAGGCCGAAAGAGATGAATGACGTTTCAGATTCAAGCCCCTGTGAATCGAAATATCCGGTCATGTATGACTTAAGCAGTGTTGGTATAGATTCAGGGACTGCGGATATCCCTGTTTGGAGAAAACACCTGCGTGCTGCTCTGAACATGCAGGACAAAATAATTTCCGCAGGAGACCCCCAGGGAGAGTCTGAGCTCAGGGAAGCCCTTCTCAGATACTGCTTCGAGGCGCGCAAAGTAAAGGCGACCGCGGATCGCATCGTTATCGCATCAGGTACACAGCAGCTTCTTACAGAACTGTGCAGGATGATAGGCAGGATCTGGACCGTTGTTATTGAACGCCCCGGATATGTACAGGGAGAGCGTATATTTAATGATTTTGGCTGGAAGGTCGAATACCTTGGCAACGCAGGAGAAATAACGGTAAAAGAGCTTAGGAGGCAGAAGTATGATCTTTTTGCTGATATTACATCAAACAGACCGCAGATGCCCCTGTCAAAGATATCAAAAAGGAGAAAAACCCTGATTGATTGGGCGCAGGAAAATAATTCATACATACTCGAAGATGACTATAACGGTGAGCTCCGTTATTTTTCGCACGCAGTGCCTTCGTTGCAGGGAGCATGCCCTGAGAGGGTCATATACATCGGAAGCTTTTCAAGATTGCTCCTTCCTTCTGTCAGAATTGCATATATGGTCGTTCCCCGTGATCTGGCACATACAGCGGGAATAAGAAGCTCTCTTTATGATCAGACATCCAGCAAGATAGAACAGCTTGCACTTGCTGAATATATAAGGGGCGGTCATCTTGAGCGCCATATCAGGAGAAGCAGAAAGACATATCAGGTCAAAAGCAAAGAGATGCTCAATGCTCTTAATATGATTTTCAGAGATAAAGCGGAGTGCAGACTTCTGGAGGCATCACTGTGCGTATCCGTGAAAATTAAAACGGACGCTGAAGAGAAAGCCCTTCTGAAATCATCCAGGGAAGGGGGAATAATGTTGGATCAGCTCTTTTGTTCGCACGGAGGTGAGTACACAGCCAATCTTTCTTTTGCCGGGATACCTCTGGAAAAGATCAGAGCTGCGGTAAATGCATTATATTCTGTCTGGCATGAATATATCAGCTGAGCTGTTTGTTCTTTGTCATCATATCAAGGCGCCTTTTTTTTACAGCGGGGATCGCTTCGACCGTAATTACTCCGATTAGTATCATGGCAGAGGCCATAAATATTCTGAAGGTCATAGGCTCGTCAATGAATATCACTCCCGCAACCGAACCAAATACACCCGAAGTTGAGAGCAATATTGCCACATGCGTGGCGCTGGTATATTTTTGAGCGACTGTCTGTATAACTAGAGTCAGTGCAAAACCGACAGTCCCGGTGTGGATTATGGCGAGCCAGGCTTTAAGCGGGATGTTCGCAGGGAATGGCTCGAAAACCGCGGCAGCAGTCATAGCAAGCAGCATTCCTCCGAAGGCCTGCCAGCATGTCAGTGCATATGGATCGGTTCCCTGAACATATTTCTGTACCAGAAGGATGTAAACAGTAACAAAAACACAAGCAGCGAAGCTCAGTAAATCTCCTGTATTGACAGTGAGACTGCCGTTGAGCATAAGTCCGAACATTCCTGCCGTACAGAGAGCAACGGAAAAAACAACATGCCAGCCAGGAAATCTTTTTGTCAGTACCCATACTGACATTGGTACGAGTACAACAGACATCGATATTATGAAAGACTGATTGCCAGCCGTGGTATAGACAAGACCGACAGCCCCGCTCAGGTAAGCGCATATGAAAACCATACCCATAAGAGTGCTTTTCAGCCGTGTTTTCCGTGGAAGCGAAAATGCTTTTTTCCCAAAAAAGATCATCACAGTCACCCATGCAGTTGCAAAACGCAGACCGCAGAACCAGAGCGGAGTTATTCCGTCCAGGGCATCCCTTATCACTACGTTTGTAGTCCCCCATATAAGAGCTACGATCAGTATCCCCAGATCGCCAAGCAACATATAAAGCTGTTTGCTGTCCACGGAAGGCCTCCTAATATATTAACACGGTACATATTTTAACTCTTTATTATAAAAAAATCTAAATAATAATAGTCAGATAG
>JAQVPO010000034.1:6980-9473 GCA_028702015.1 Synergistaceae bacterium
AGATTTTTTTGAGCGAAAGAGTCCCTTTTTCAAAAGAACAGACCAGTTCTCCCGAATCAATAAGAGGAGAGATGACAGCGGCAGTCGTGCTGTGTATCAGTACATACTGCGATATATTCATATCAAGGCCGTGTCTTGAAGCAAGCCTTCCAACGATCTCATCTCTTGTCGAAGGCTCTGAACAGATATCAAGGATCTCGTCTCTTAGAGCAGCAAGACATCTTCTGTTTTCACATACGGAGGGAACTATATCCTCGCAGATATCTCCGTGTGACGGCACAAAAAAATCAGCATAGAATTGTTCCAGTTTGTCAAAAGTCAGCATTGCGCTGGAGTAATCAGCAGTGAATGGTATCCCGTATTTGTTCAGTATACGTTTTGATATCACAGCATCTGCAGTAAAAAAAACACTGTCGGGAGTCAAAATACCTATCTGCCCGTGCGCATGTCCGGGCAGCGGAATTATCTTCAGTCCGAAGCCTTCAATCATACTGTCAGCTTCCACTATCCGAGTCACCTTTGAGGGCTCAGCCTGCAGAAATTTATTACAAATTGCTTTAGGAGCCCTTCCCGACCACAGGATCTCAGGCTCCATCTCGGGCATGTCTATAAAAGGTGCTTCTTTTGCAGAAGCAGCGACCCCGCATCCTGTCCTCTTCTGTATAAAGGCGTTTCCGCCGACATGGTCAGCATGAAAATGGGTGTTGATTATAAGTTTTATCTTCCAGTTTTTTTCTTCAGCAAGTCTGAGGAGTTTTCTTCCCGCCGAAGAATCATTGCCGCTGTCGATGAGCACAGTTTCTCCGTTTCTTATATACGCTCCTATGTTTACAGGACCGCATGCCGCCCAGGTGTTTCCCTTTATATTGGTAAATTCCATTCCATCTCACCTCGCGTCAATTATAGATCATCAATAGGATCTTTTAGTTTAAAGAAACCGGTATATACGAAAAGGGCGGGTCATTATGACCCGCCCTTAAAAAATCAACTTTCTTCTGACTAGACTACGTTGGGCTCAACTATGCGTTCTCCGCGCTCGAACCTGTGATAATCCATTATTGTCGGGTCGATCGGCGGAGTATCACCGTTCAGAAGAGCGGTCATGATCTGTCCTGCTACAGGGCCCAGCATGAATCCGTGTCCTGAGAATCCTGTCGCGTGCCAGAATCCCTTGACATCTGTCTCACCAAGGATCGGAGCTGCATCGGGAGTCATATCGTAATATCCCGCCCACTGGCGGACTACACGTATATTCTTTGCCCTTGGAAGCATTTTTACGAGTGTTTTTGCAATGCTTGCGGCTGAGTGAGCAGTGGATGTGTATCCCAGCAAAGGCTCATGCGCCGGGCTTTCTCCTGCTATGATCGATCCGTGAGGACGCTGCTGTATATAATAGTTGCCGCTGAAGCTCATAAGCATCGGAGGACAGACACCGGGATCTACTGGTTCTGTAATGATGATCTCATGACGCTCTGCCCAGTTGGGTAGATTTATCCCTGCCATCTTAGCGATGTCCTGTGCCCATGCTCCAGCGCAGTTGATTACCTCTCCGCATTCGATGGTTCCGCGGTTTGTCTCTACTGCTTTGATTTTTCCAGATTCTACTTTAAGATCCTTTACTTCTGTAAATTTATAGAATTTTGCTCCATAGCGTTTAGCCGCTTCCTGGAATGCGAAAGTTGTCAGGAATGGGTCTGCGTGTCCGTCTCTCTGGTAGAAAGTGAATCCAATGGCGTCGTCTACGGCAACACCCGGGCAAATCTCCTGTGCTCTTTTAACATCTGAAAATACCTCAGTATCAATACCCAGGCTGTGCTGAAGTTCTACATTTTTCTTGAATTGGTCCCATTCTTTTTCTTTGTATGCAACAAGAAGGTATCCGCCCTGATTGAGTCCTGTCGGCAGACCAAGCTCCTCGTCAAGCTGTTCGAATGTGTCAAGTGTGGCCAGAGCCATGCGGCAGTTAAGTTCGAGACCCCACTGAGCGCGTATACCGGCGCCGCAGCGGCCCGTTGAGCCTGAGCATACGGTATTTTTTTCTAGAAGAACTACGTTTTTTCTGCCTGATTTTGCGAGGTAATAAGCGGTTGCTGTTCGTACTTCTCCGCCGATTATTACAATATCAGCTGTTTTCGGAAAATCCATCACACGCACCTCCTATTCGTCCTCGGCAAGAAGGCCGAGCTTAATTGGTTTCACCGGAGGCCTGATGGTTCCGGGACTAAGTTCTGATATCGGTTTTCCTGTTGCTTTTGAGAGTTCGCGGAGGATGATGTCGCGGCAGCCTCTGCCCTGGCAGGGGCCCATGCCTACACGCAGTTCTCTTTTCAGCTCGTCGAAAGTATCATATCCGCGGGCTATCCATTCGCGGATTTCATCTATTTCTATCTCTTCACAGCGACAGATGACATTGGCTTTCTTGTCTGTCATGGCTAGCACACCACCTTGATGGCACGGATCTCTCCGACCAGTTTTTTAGGGATGACAACGCTT
>JAQVPO010000035.1 GCA_028702015.1 Synergistaceae bacterium
TGGTTTTTGACAGGAGCATGGTCGAACTTGTCGGAGCCAAGGCATCATTTCTTGGATTTGATTCAATGAAGATGATCAGCGGTGCATCGCATGACGCACAGTTTTTGTCTTCTTTCTGTCCATCTGTTATGATATTCGTTCCTTCAGCCGGAGGGAGAAGTCACTGTCCTGAAGAATGGACCGATGTCAAAGATCTGGAGAATGGCTGCAACGTTCTCCTTCATTCTGTCCTTGAACTGGTATAATCATAAGGATAATATAGAGAATAATAAAAAAGGAGTGCAATAAATGAATAAAATAATGACAGAGACTCTTAAAGGTCTTGACCCACAGATCTACAGCCTTACAGAAAGCGAACTGGAAAGACAGAGAGTCCACATAGAGCTGATCGCATCAGAAAATTTTGTGCCGCGTTCACTGCTTGAAATACAGGGATCTATTCTTACAAATAAATATGCTGAGGGCTATCCGTATAAAAAGTACTACGGCGGGTGTCAGTTTGTTGAGAAAATAGAAGAGCTTGCCATAAACAGGGCGTGTGAACTTTTCGGATCAGATCATGCCAACGTCCAGCCGCATGCCGGCGCAAGCGCTAACCAGGCTGTCTTCTTTGCTACAGTTGATCCGGGCGATACAGTCCTTTCAATGAAGCTTGATCACGGCGGACACCTTTCACATGGCCACCCTGTCAATTTTTCTGGCCGCTTCTACAACATAGTAGGGTACGGAGTGAACAGGGAAACAGAAACCATAGATTATGATGAAGTTGAAAAACTTGCTAAGGAATCAAGACCGAAGCTTATTATTGCCGGAGCAAGCGCCTATCCGAGGTTTATCGATTTTGCCCGGTTTCGGGCGATAGCAGATGAGGTCGGAGCAGTGCTTCTTGTTGACATGGCCCACATCGCCGGGCTTGTTGCCGGAGGCGCGCACCCCAGTCCTGTTCCATACGCAGATTTTGTAAGTTCGACATCTCACAAGACACTCAGGGGCACACGAGGAGCTTTTGTGCTCTGCAGGAAAGAGTTTGCCCAGGCCCTTGATAAAACAGTATTTCCAGGCATTCAGGGAGGTCCTCTTGTACATTCCATAGCAGGAAAAGCGGTTACATTCATGCTCGCCGGAACAGATGAGTTTAAAAATTATGCCGCCCAGGTAGTAAGCAATGCTTCGGCTCTTGCCACTGCGCTTGCAGAGAGAGGCTTCCGTCTTGTCTCCGGAGGAACCGATAACCATCTCATACTTCTTGACGTGCGTTCGAGAAATGTCACAGGCAAAGAGGGAGAGACCGTTTTGGGAGAAGTCGGCATCACCTGCAATAAAAATATGATCCCCTTTGACCCTGCCAAGCCGATGGTTACAAGCGGAGTAAGGCTCGGGACTGCCGCGGTAACAACCAGGGGCATGAAAGAGCCTGAGATGGAGAAAATAGCTGATGCTATAGAAAGAGCCCTTTCAAATCCCGAAAGCGAAGATATAAAGAAAGAAGTCAAGGCGAGCATGGCGGCTCTTACGAAAGAGTTCCCGCTGTACCCGGATCTTGCTCAGCCTTGGGCAAATGCATGACAGATAAATTTTATGCTTTAGACCTTAATAAGGACGAATGGTCAAAGATCCTTGACGAGGAATTCGGGGAGCCCAGGTTCCGTGCTGACCAGATCTGTCAGTGGATCTGGCAGAAGAAGGTCTTTGATGCTGCAGAGATGACCAATCTCTCAAAAGCGCTTAGAGATTTACTTGAGTCAAGGATAGACTTTGGAGCACCTACGCTGATAAAGGAACAGCGTTCATCTGTGGACGGCACAAGGAAATATCTCTGGCAGCTGCGCGACGGACAGAGTGTGGAATCCGTCCTGATGAGACAGGGAGACAGGCTGACAGCATGTATTTCAACGCAGGTAGGATGTCCTCTCGGATGCACTTTCTGCGCTACGGGACTTTCCGGTTATGTAAGGAACCTTTCTGCCGGCGAGATAGCGGGTCAGTGCCTTGCTATGGAGAAATCCGTCGGACGTGATATAAATAACGTTGTGTATATGGGGATGGGCGAGCCTTTTCTCAATACTGAACCGGTACTCAAATCAGTCAGGATGCTCAATGACCCAGGCATGAGAAACCTGGGAATCAGGCATATTGCGATCTCTACGTCGGGCATAGTTCCGGGGATCCGTGAACTCGCTGAATCAGGACTTGGGGTCCGGCTCGCGATATCCCTGCATGCGGCTGATGATGATTTGAGAAGCACCCTTATGCCGGTGAACGAGACCTTTGCACTTGATGACCTCAAAAAAGCCATGCAGGAATATCAGAAGATAACAGGCAACAGGATCACCATAGAGTATGCTCTTTTCGGCGGAGTAAATGACAGCGTGGAGCATGCAAGGCTGCTTGTGCGCTATTTGAAGGGCATACATGTCTTTATCAATCTTATCCCTTTCAACCAGGTAGACGGACGCTACGAGAGGCCTGTTCCTGAGAGCATCCTCAAATTCCGCTCTGTAGTTGAAACGGCTGGTTTCGAAACGGAGATACGGGAGGAGCAGGGGGCCGACATAGATGCGGCATGCGGCCAGCTGAGAAGGAAGACGATGGCCGGAGAACCATGTGTGCTTGAACAGGGACATAAAGTAAAATCTCCTGTGGAAATAAAAAAGAAAGAGGCACGCACACCCCAAAAAACCTCAGAAAATCCGGGGAAAAAAGCAGGCTCTGCAAAACTGAAGAGCAGGTCGGGTGCGTCCGGACATAAAACAGAGAGAGCCGGAGCTAAAACTTCCGGTGGTTTTGTTGAGGACCGCGGGGCAAAGAGACCTGTTTCACCTGATAAGCGAAGGAAAAAGGATGCTCCTCCGAAAGAAAGATACAGGAGCGGAAAGATGAAAGAAGAGAGACCTGCCTATATTGCTGAATCTGAAGGTCCAAGTGCAGGACGTCCTTTTAAGGGAGAGGAGAAGAAAAAACGCGGCGTAAAAAAATCCGCGAAAGCACCTGACGCTGCCCGCAGGACAGTAAGAGGAAAGCCCGCAGCTGAAAGCAGGAAAAAGAGATCTCAGACTGCCGCAAAAGATAGCAGGCAGAAAAGATCCTGAAAGGGAGATGCTTCATGAAACTGCTGATCTTTTTACTTATCGGAACACTGATATTCGGATTTGCCTTCCCAGTTGCAATATTTTTTACAGGACTGATAGGTGTTGTCCTGTTTGCACTGATCATTGCAGGATTTCTGAGAGGCAGCGGAGTAAGGGTCTATACATCATCGTCAAAAAACTGCGACCCTTTCAGCGAGGGAAGCTATACAAAGAACGGCACGGAAGTAACGGAAGTAATAGACAGCACGGATGACGACCATGAAGATCGATCAGGCTTTGCAGCAAACCATTCCGCAGATCTTGATGAGGAAGAGGAAGGCGAAATAGTGGAGTTGCCTGCCACCGCCCTCAGAAAAGAAGATTAATACAGCCTGCTGCTGTTTCAAACAGAATAAGTGATCCAGAGTTGTTTTACATCATGCAGCAAGCTGGGCTTATTTAAAAGAGATAATCTTTACAGACATCAGAGGGATCCTGAATGCAGGATCCCTCTGCGTAGTTTTTTATGCTTGATATGATTTTGCTGCCTCTTTATATGTATATGGAGCGGACTTAGAAACTGAGCTGATCATATCCCTCTCAGGATTGTGTCCTCTCTTCCCTGTCCTACGCCGATAAGAACCACAGGTGCTGAGACCCTTTCCTCAATAAAGCGGATATAATCCTGTGCTTGCGCAGGAAGTTCCTCGAAGCTCCTGCATTTGCCTATGTCCTCTTTCCAGCCCGGCAGCTCCTCAAAGAGAGGGACGGCCTTTGCCAGTTCCGCACAGCTGCTTGGAAATTCTTTATGTATGGTCCCTTCAATATCATAAGACGTGCAGACCTGGATCTTTTCAAATCCGGAAAGGACATCAAGCTTTGTAAGCGCAAGCCCGTCTATTCCGTTTATCTTTACTGCATAATCGACCGCCACGAGATCGTTCCATCCGCAGCGCCTCGGGCGGCCTGTCGTAGCACCGAATTCCCCGCCCCTGGTCCTGAGGGTTTCTCCTATAAGACCGTGGTCTTCTGTAGGGAAGGGGCCTTCTCCCACCCTTGTGCAGTAAGCCTTGGTGACTCCTATTACACGATCTATTTTTCCAGCCCCTATCCCGGCTCCCGTGCAGGCTCCCCCCGAACACGGGCTGGAGCTTGTTACAAAAGGATATGTCCCGTGGTCGATATCAAGCAGGGTCCCCTGGGCTCCCTCAAAAAGGACATTCTTTCCTGAAGCAAGCGCATTGTGTATTTCAAGGAAAGTATCCCCGAGAAGCGGCTTCATTCTCTTGCCCCACTCAAGTGCAGTTTTATATATGTCCTCAAGATCCAAAGGCTCTGCATCATAGACCCTGGTAAGGATCTTATTTTTCTGCTCAATGTTAATAATAAGCTTTTCTTTAAGTATTTCAGGGTTAACGAGATCCTCCGCCCTTATTCCTATCCTATCAAATTTATCGGAGTAGCAAGGGCCTATTCCACGTCCCGTAGTTCCTATTTTTCTGCCTTCGGACCTTGCGCCTTCAGAGAGTTTGTCGATCTGTTTGTGGTAGGGCATGACTATATGCGCAGCATTGCTGACGACGAGTCGGGCAAGTATCTTGCCCCTGTCCTTGAGATCATCAAGTTCTGCAAAGAGTGTTTCTGGGTCGATTACTACCCCGTTTCCGATTAGACAGATTTTGTCAGGATAGAGGATCCCTGAAGGGAGCAGATGAAAGACAAACTTCTCATCTTCAACGACCACAGTATGTCCAGCGTTTGCACCGCCCTGATAACGGGCGATTACTCCTGACTTTCCTGCAAGTGCATCAACAACGCGCCCCTTGCCTTCGTCTCCCCACTGAACCCCGACTATAACATCTGTACGACCTTTCATGCCTGACCCCTCTTTACGGATACCCGACGGAATAGATGTGAATATCCTTACATTAAATTTGAGTTACAATGTATTGTACAACATATAGCATACGTTTATCAATAAAAATTATATTTTGTCACCTGTTTTGGCTATCAGGAGTTTTGCTGATCTTTTTAAGGATTTGATCTGTGCTTCTTGTGACATCGCTTCTTCCTTTGTGCAGAACTCTTTTTTGAAGATAAGCTCCACAGGTCTCCTGCCCCTCGTGTACTTCGAAGCTGTGCCCCTGTTGTGCGAAGCGAGACGTTTCTCTATGTTGTTGGTCCATCCTGTATAAAGTGTGCCGTCTGAACACATCAGGATGTAGACCCATGCTTTCATATCGAATAACTTTCCTGAGGTGCTGTCTCTTCCTGCAGCATGATGGAAATGCCAAGCCATCTTATCACTGCTTCAAAAAGTTTTTCTATACTGAAGCCTTCTGAACTGACAAGATCATGCCATGCCCTTGCGAAGCTGGAGAAAATGGAAATACTGTCCAGTGCGTCGTAGGCACCTGTTATCTTTGCAAGAAAAGTTCCCCATGCATTGAGCACGGACAGAAAAGTCTCAAACCCCGTATCCTCGTTATCGGATGCGCAGGCAAAGGATGGCAGGATGGATCCCAGGCAAAGCACTGTCATCATAAATAATGCAATGATCTTATTTTTTTTCAAAACTTATCTCCCCTGAAACATATATTTATTTCGATGAAAATTAAAGAGGCTCTGTCCAGCTGCATCAAGCCAGACTTTAAAGAGCCTCCCCTGATGTCATTATTGTTTTTTATTCTACAGTTACTGATTTGGCAAGGTTTCTGGGCATATCTATGTCACATCCGCGCTGCCTTGCTATGTAGTACGCAAAGAGCTGCAGGGGCAGGACCGCAATAAAGGGGAAAAGCTCCGGCTCTGTTTCGGGTGTGAAGATGACATTCTTTGAATAATGACCGATATCAGAATCACCTTCTGTCGCGACAGCGATTATCGGCGAATTCCTTGCCATAGATTCCTCGATATTCGAAATGGTCTTTTCCCAAAGGTCGTTTTTAGGGACAAGGGCTACCACAGGGAGATCTTTGTCCAGCAGTGCGATAGGTCCGTGCTTCATCTCTCCTGCCGGGTATGCCTCGGCATGCAGGTAAGAGATCTCCTTCAGCTTGAGAGCTCCTTCAAGTGCGGGAGGATAGGCTAACCCTCTTCCGATAAAAAAGAAGCCTCTTGCGTCAGCAAAATTTCTTGCAACGGCCTCGATCTCTTTTTCTCTGTCCAGTATGGAAGCTAATTTTGCAGGTATATCCATAAGCGCTGCAACGATCCTCTGTTCAGTCTCGGGGCAGAGATCGTTCTTCAGTTTTGAAAGGTAGAGGCCAAGGAGAGTGAGCACTGTTATCTGGGCCATAAATGTCTTTGTTGCCGCCACGCCTATTTCTGGGCCTGCCGGTGTGATCAGACCCTCTTCCACTTCACGGTGGATCGTAGACCCGCGGACATTTGTTACGACCAGGCACTTTGCTCCTTTTGCTTTGGCAAGCCTCGCAGCATGCAGGGTATCGGCTGTCTCTCCGGACTGGGAGACGAAAACTGCAAGAGTATCGGGTCCTATGGGAATATTTCTGTATCGGTACTCCGAGGCCACCTCGGTCCTTATCTCGAAGTTTCCTACCTCTTCCATTATGCGTGCTGCAACCATCGTTGCATAATGAGACGTGCCGCAGGCGACAAAGTGGATCTTCTTCCATCCTGATATCTGTTCCGGTGTCCAGGCAAGCTCGTGGCTCAGGTCCACACTGTTGGAGGCTACCCTTCCGAGAAGAGTATGGGCCACTACATCGGGCTGCTCATGGATCTCCTTGAGCATAAAGTGGGGATAACCTCCTCTGCTGGTCATTGCCGCTTCCCAGTCCAGATGCATGGACTCCTTTTCGTGCCGGTTTCCATCAAAATCGTAGAAGATACAGCCTTCTTTTGATATCATGGCAATTTCGTCATCATCCATAAACCATACGTCCCTGGTAAATTCGAGCAGCGCAGTCGGGTCGGAGGCGCAGAACCCCTCTTCTCCCGCATGCCCGACTACCAGCGGAGAACCTTTCCTGGCTACTCATATTTCATTGGGCTTGTCATAGAACATTATCACAAGGGCGAAAGCTCCTCTGATCCTTTTTGTAAGTTTTACTATCGCTTCTTTTGGATCTCCTTTATAAACCCAGGCCAGATACTGGACTGCTGATTCAGTGTCTGTCTCTGTATGGAAACGAATTCCTTCAGCTTCCAGGTCTGCCCTGATCTCTCTCGCATTTTCTATAATGCCGTTGTGGACCAGAACGACTCTGCTGTCGCTGCTCATATGAGGATGGGCATTGTTCTCCGTCACTCCGCCGTGAGTTGCCCATCTTGTGTGTCCTATGCCGAAATCTCCGTTGAAATGTTCCTTTGCAGCCTTTTCTGCAAGCTGGTGGACTCTTCCTGTAGTACGGAGCTCGTGGATAACGCCATCTTTTATAACGGCTATTCCTGCAGAGTCATAGCCTCTGTATTCATGCTTTGCCAGCCCGTCCAGGATAATTTTTGTTGTGTCTCTGTCTCCTATGTAACCCATGATGCCGCACATATGTATCATCCTCTCACGCCGATCATCTGCAGCAAACATCAGTGCTGGTTTGCCGCAACATCACACCATTCTACATTATTTTCACTTAAACAGGAATCAGTTTGGTAAATTGGGCGGAGAAGAACTTAAATCCAGCGGACGTCTTCGGGTGAAAAGGCCAGTGTGACTTCTGAAGCAGGGGAAATCTGCAAATCTCTTGTTTTTTCAACTGTCATGCGTGATTTCAGAATTATATCGCCAGTCTGGACGGAGATGAGTGACGATCCGGTCGCCCTCTCAAGGGTCATGCCTGTTACAGTACCCTTAATTTTGTTTGCGTTGGCAGTCAGGTTCTCAGGATCAATTATAACTTTGACATCTGAAGGGTTTATAGTTGCCGCTAGAAGTTCAGCCTCTTCCTTAATCAGTGCGCGTATCTTCTGTCCGTCCGAGAGAGCTCTGACTACGTTTCCGTTTTCCCTGACCCATGGTCCCTGTACCAGGTTTTCGGTCCCGTGACCGACTATCTTTCCCCTGAATAGACTGATTATGTCTGTGGATACTTCTGCCAGCCATTGGAGATCATGGGTGGCTACTATAACGGTCGTACCCCATTCTTTCCATGCTGATACAGCGGCTTCCTTGACAAGCAGCGCGCTTGATTCGTCCACATTTGCCGTAGGCTCGTCAAGAACAAGCACTTTAGGATGCAGAGCAAGTCTTGCTGCAAGCGCAACGCGCTGCACCTCGCCTCCGGAGAGCCTGTACCATAGCCTCTGGGCAAATTTTGAAGGGGATAGCCCTACCCGTTTGAGGGAGTCATAGACTCTTTCCTGGAGGTCGTTGGTATCATTTCTGAGTCTCAGTCCATATGCGATGTTCTCAAAAACTGATCGTTTCAGGAGATATGAGTTTTGAAGAAGGTATGTGACTTTTTTTCTTATATCGACTTCGTTGCCAGAAGGATCAAGGCCATCAAAAAAAAGGGAACCGCCAGTATGTGGTTCAAGGAAAGCCAGGATCCTCAGAAGAGTTGATTTTCCGCTTCCGTTGGGACCTACGATCCCAGTTACACTTCCCTCACATATCTTCAGGTAGTCGATATCAAGTGTCCGGGGACCCTTCTCATAGCTATGCGTCATGTTTTTGATCTCGTAAATGGTCCTGTGGTCCATTTTTTATCCTCCGGTTTTGCTGCGGGCCCGGCTATATGTGAAACTGTACTGCGGGCCCGCTGATCATCTTAACTTTTTATATTACTTCGGGTGTTTTTCGTTCCACTGATCAGAGTTGGGGAAGAAAAGCGGTTCGCCGTACTGTTTGACCTTGAAGTCCTTAATTATCATCTGGGCTTCGTCACCGCAGAGCCAGTCAACAAAATTAACAACATCGGTGTTGTTGACATTGGGGAATCTCTTCGGGCTGACCTCTATCGCAGCGATAAGGTTGAGAAGGATCGGATCTCCTTCTACAAGCGAAACGATCTTCAGCCCTTTCTTCTTGGTCAGGTATGTTGCCCTGTCCATTATGGTGTAAGCGTTCCGCTTGTTTGTAAAATCAGTTGTAGCGCCGTTGCCGAGTTTGCCAAGAGAGAAGACAGTGTACCACTCGTCTTTTTCTCCGTCAGGCATGATCCCGGCGGCTTTCCATACGTTCATCTCTGAGACATGGGTCCCGGACATGTCGCCGCGGCTGATGAAGGGAGCTCCGGCTGCGGCTATTTTTTTAAAGGCCTCGGCGGCAGATTTCATCCCCTTGATCCCAGCAGGATCCTCTTTTGGACCAAGTATGACAAAATCGTTGTACATGATATCCTTGCGGTTCTGTCCGAACCCGTCTTTGATGAACTGCTCCTCAAGAGCTCTTGCATGCACGACGACCATGT
>JAQVPO010000036.1 GCA_028702015.1 Synergistaceae bacterium
CTTCAATGTCCGGCGGAGCCATGATTTTATGAAGCAGCAGCGGGGTCTCCTGTACTGTAGCAATTACAGATCCTCCCGTGATAAGGTCGCCTGTCTTTGCAACAGGTGTAACTTCCCACAGTTTGTCTCTGTTAAGCATGTTCACAGATGTTCCGGGGGAAATATACATACCCTCGGATTCAAGGAGTGAATCAAGCGGTCTTCCTATCCCGTCGAAGAAACTGCCTATCAGTCCAGGACCAACCTCTATTGAAAGAGGTTCGTCCGATCCTGTAACGGTTTCGTATATACCCAGCCCGTCAGTATCCTCATATACCTGAATAGTTGCATCATCGTCGTCCATGCTTATTATTTCCCCCATAAGCTTTTTAGGGCCGACCTTAACAACTTCACGCATTGCAAAATTACGCATATTAGAGGCCTTTATAACAGGACCATTGACGAAGGTAACTGTACCTTCTTTTTTTGCTGGGGCGATGTTTGTCTTAGCCTCCAAGATCCATTCCTCCTAAAGCAGCGGCAGAAGCCGTTCAGCCAGAGTATCTGCCATTTCCTGCGTCAGGCTTTGCCAGTCAGCGTTGACCTGCCTGCGGTTGTCGCTTGTAGATATCCAGCATCCGCCAAGTATGGGTGCCGTTTCCGGGTCAAAGGTCATTTCAGTTTCCGGCACAGCTTCTTTTACTTTTGAAATTACTGACTCAGCCAGGGTAGTGTCGACTGCCGAAAGTCTGAGTTTAAGTCCTTTTGTTTCCCTAAGGGAAATTATTGCATCAATGCACATTCCCGCCAGGATATCGATATAGTCCTCACGGTTTCTGATGTGCACGAGCTTATCCTGAAGTCTTCCCAGTGCTTCAGAGAGTATTCTGTTCTGCAGCCTGAGTGTCTCTGTAGCTTTTTCCCTCTCTGCTGAAAGTATCTGCCTGCGCCTTATATCCTCTGCTCTTTTTCTTGCATCCTGAAGGATAAGATTGGTTTCACGCTGGAGTTTTTCTGTCTCTCTGAGCATCCACTCTTCTGCTTCCTGTCTTGCGCCTGCTACGAGTTCTTTTTTTCTGGAATCAGCTCTGTCAAGGATAATGTCTCTTAATGTACCTATCTTTTCACTGGATACTTCCTTCATTACATTTTCACCCCAATGGCTTCCTGTACGTAACGGGTCAGAAAGTCTGGCCCCCGCTTAGTACCGAATCTGTCAGGTATCTCAACCAGAAGAGGCAGTTCCCCGCGCTCCCGCAGCTGCTGGATAACATCAGGAGCCATTTCCGCAGCCTTTTCTGTAATTGCGAGAATAGCCAAATCTGGCATCTTCAGCGCTTTGTCTATAGCCGCAAAAGTCTCGTCGGCAGTGTGAACGAGACATCCCTGTATCCCGGCAAGCCTCATGCCGACCAGAGAATCATGGTTATCGCTCACAAGAAAAGCTTTCATTAGATTATTTCTGTCCTTAAACCCGTCCGAGTATCAGAAGAGAAACTATAACTCCGTATATTGCAATACCTTCTGAAAGGCCGAGATATATCAGGGTCGTTCCAAGCATCTCGGGTTTCTCTCCGACGAGACCGAGAGCAGCTGATCCTACGCTGGCAACGGCAAGCCCTGCGCCGAGGCATGCAAGTCCTGTTGATACGGCAGCAGCAATAAAGCCCATTCCGGACCCCGTGCCAAGAGGAGCGGCGGCAGCTTCAGCAAATGCAGGATGCATTGTAAGAGAGAGAGCTGCTCCGGTAAATACAAGGAGCGAAGAGATTCCTAACCCAAAAAGATAGAAAGCACGGCTTCCCTTATAACCTCTGCGCTGCATAAGATACCCCAGACCTATCATTGTTGCGACAGTGCCGCAGCACATTACAAGTCCAAACATCAAAACCCACTCCTTCACATTAATTGTACAAAAAATTATCAGTCTGATTTTGTATTATTTTTAAAACACAGACATTTATGTAATTACTTCTGAGCAGCTGGAGCGACATATTTGGAACCGTCCTTTTTCCAGCTGACAGGTTTGAATTCACTTCCCCCTCCCTTGTAGAATTTACCGAAGAATTCGTAATATTCAAGTCTCAGAGTCTGGATAAAGACAATAAGCCCTTCCAGACACACTATTACGATATTTCCAATTATAAGAATGATCCCTTTCATCACTATACCGCCAGGCAGAGAATGGACCATTTCAGAGAGCATAATTACTGCCATCGATAGACCTACGTGATTAAGCGCGAATGCCGCAAGTCTTACGAATGACGCTGTGTTCGAAACGAAAGACATCAGACTGTGCATGATCTCAAAAAGATTAAGGACTACAGATTCTCCCTCGCTATCTTTCTGGTGGAGGAGGTATCTTGCGAGGATATCCCTGAATATCATCAGAAGCATCATAATCCCTATGCCTGCCCACATGATGTCCGCTGCGATTTCCGGGATCTTCGTGCCGGTCATGTATATTGCAGCTAGAGCAGCCATCGTCCAGTAGAGCATGAGACCAGCCATTCCCTGTCCGTCAAATAGCAGTCTCCCAAAGTCCCTGGCCCTGTACTGTTTTATCATGTTGAGTATCAGTCCCAGGCTTATCATAAAGACCCCAAGGCAAATAGCTACTATCAGGAGTTTGTTCGTATCGTGCATTGGAGAGAGCCACAATGCCGGGATGATATTTTCCATTCCGAATATGCTGCCGTAAAGTGCACCGAAAACCATAGAGCTAACAGCTGCTGATTTAATGACCTGTCCGAAGGAGCGTTTCATCATGCCACGTTTTACCATGAACACAGAACCCAGGAATATCATTAAGCCATGTCCGATGTCTCCGAACATGAATCCAAAAAAGAGGATGAATGATATTGCGACTATTGGAGAGGGATCGATCTCTCCGTAAGAGGGCAGACTGTACATTGAAACTATGTCCTGGAAAGCCCTGAAAAAGGGGCTGTTCTGAAGAAGAGTCGGTACACGTATGCCTGAGTAGCTTATGTCTTTGGTCTCTTCGATCATAACAGTTGTCATAGGTGCCTCTGTTTCGATAGTTTTTTTGATATTGGCCAGTGTGTCAACAGGTATCCATCCTGAAAGAACAAACATCCCGCTGACTTCTCCGCGTCCCTTGCATACATCATAGACCCGCTGCATTGTATAAAGCTGCGAATAGAGCAGCTCGTAATCGGAACGATGCTCCCTTAGCATATCCTTGGCAGCTTTTGCAAGTCCTTTGATGGCTCTCTGGTGGTTGGCTATCCTTTTGTTTACAAGGGCCAGAGGACCCTCTCCCTTTAACTGGGCAGCAATATTCTTTAAGGGAAATTCTTTGAAGTATACTGCCTCTAAAAGTTTTTGGGCAGATTCTTCATATCCTTTTACTGTCAATACAAGGACCCATGTGTTTCCATTGACTACGGTAAGTTCATTTATGGCTATGGGTGATTCCTCGCTGCTGTCTGTCAGTCTTTGATAGTTTTCGTTTGAAAGACGTCCGAAAAAGGGAACCATAAATGTTCCTTCGGCAAGTTCTTCGGTGCCGAACTCAGTACCTTTCAATGCTTCCACAAACAGCTTTGTTGCAGAGAGCAATTCTTCCTCTTCAGTAAGGACCAGACGTCTTTTTTCCCATACTTCCAGCCTTTTTGAAGTCTGCTCAACTTTTTTTCGGGCCGAGGTGAGTGTGAACTCCTTTGTCAGAGTCACAGGTGACGGATCAGGGATCATCTCTCCCGCAACCTTCCAAACTGTTGAGACCTTTGCCAGAAGTTCATCATAGGGGTTTTCTGTTTCGGTCGTTACCTTTGACCGGAGGTTCCTGTCATTTACCAAGAGGTCAAGCGGTAAAGGCTGAAAGCCTCCTGTCAAAACCATCTGACGTGCGACAGGCTCCATTTCTGAGTCAGGACCTATCATAGTCAGCGCGACCATTTTCATTACTGCCATTTGGGTTCACCCCCGCTGATTATCGGCCTTATAAGATAATTGGCCGCATTTCTGCGATCATAGTCATATCTGACATCCTCTATAACACGGATCACATCGTCTAATTCATGAGATTTTAATACAAAATAGCTGACAGCGGTATGGAATCCCGGAGGCCCTTTCTGGAATATAGCCAGTGCCTTGAGATAGTTGTACCGCTTTATGGACATTTCTAGCGCAAGTTCTCTGTCTTCCTGTTCAAGAGCACTTCTGAATATACCTGCATAGGCAGGAAAAGCGGACTCAAGTCTGTTGATCCTTTCTTCCCATGTGGTCCCTTTTGACATTTCCCTGAGATGATGGGTCTTTACCTTGTATTTAACCGGCAGCATTCTGCTAAGGGTCTCTTCAAGCGTCATGTTGTAATACCAGACACATCTGTGGAAATGGTAAAGGTTAAGCAGGTCGATCCTTGTCCCGAATAAAGGCTCAAGTAGTTTTTGCTCTTTTTCAGGCAGATTTTTAAGATCGTTATATAGGGACGATTCAACAAGATTATCTATAGCAAGTTCTAGAGAAAAAAGAGACTCTTCCCCGTTTATCAGTCTTTTGACAGGTTCTGCTAAGACTTTGTAGTACTTAGTGTCCTTAAGTGCATCAAAGACCTCGCTATAGTCTCTGCTGTTCAGCAGAAGATCATATGAAAGCCTTGAGCCTGGAACTGCAAAGAGGCGTTTTCTCATTTCATCACGGTCAAGCCTCTTTGTTTTTACCCATCTGAAGATGCTTTTCAGATGCTCTGACTCATACCATCCGAGCCAGTCTAAAAATAACTGACGCCTTGGACCTGCAAGATAAAAGAGAAATGATGTGGCTTCTGCAAGTATTGATGATCTTACCGCATTCTCAAGATCAACACGGTGTACTTTTACTGGAGGCAGGGTCTCAAGATGTTCTTTATATCCTTCTGTCTGTTTGAGAAAATCTGCTATCTCCGCAATGGAATTAAGGTTCAGCAACGCCCAGTACTCATCAGAAGTAAGAAGGTTGCTGAAGAGAACATGGGATTTTATACCTATTGCTGTTGCCTGACCCTTGGAAGTGGAATGCAAGCTTAAATACCCCTTTTTGTTTTCAAAATATATCTTTCTGCTATTTCTGAGACCATGGAGTCTATAACAGGGTCTGCGTTTTCTTCAAAACGTTTCTGCATACGGGTCCTTTCTTCTTTTCCGAGAACAGCGATCTGTTCAGCTTCTGTTCTGGCTGAATTCAGGGCCGTTTCCATCAGTCCCTTCGCCTGTTCTCTTGCTGAAGCCATCTGGTTTGCCCGTTCCATAGTGAACTTTTCCTGCGCTGCGCGAAGAAAGCCATCTGATTCATTTTTTGAATCATCCACGATCCTTTTTGCTTCTGATTCCGCTCCCAGCAGAACGGCTAGAACTTCCTGCAGTGTGCCCATTGTCATTACCTCCGGAATTTGACTACTTTGTGTTTTTCTGAGCCATTTTCATTCTTGTAAAATCTTCCCGTTCTCCCTCCTCCAGGACATCTGAAATAAACCTTATGTCTGCCTGGTTAGAGGGGATTACTACTTTTTCAAGAGCATTTACACGCCGGTGTGTTTTTCTGATCTGGACAGCAAGTCTGTAAACGCTTGTCTCGACTTCTGCAAGCTGTGCAAGCAGCACCATGACCTTTCGGAATTTTGAATATGCTGCATCCATTGCTCCGGAAGATCCGTAAAAAGAATAACTTGGAACAGTCTTGTCTGTAAGCGGGTCAACGTCAGGAATCTCTACCCCCATCACTGACCGAAGCCGCACAGTGATATCAGATGTACTAGGAACAGATTCCGAAATATCTTCAACAGTATCTATCCCAAGAGAAATATTGGCTTTCTGCAGGGCTTCGTATGCCTCTTTAAAAATCCTTTCAACATCTGTCTGGATAGTTTTTGCAGAATCTATGAAACGGACAAGTTCCATCATGAGGACCTGTCGTTTTTGATCGAGGAGGTCATGTCCTGATTGTGCCATTGTCATCGAACGTGTAAGTTTGACAAGGTTTCCCCTTGTCGGAGCAAGTTTAGTAGCCATAAGATCCCCCTTTGCCGGACCAGGGTCATATTGTAATCAAAAAATTGAGCAGTGTTTTTTCAGCTAAAACATCTAAAACATGCTAAAATTCTACGTGCTGTCTGGTCCATGCCAAAAAAACAACAAGCTCTGCTGAAAACAGAGACCGTAAAAACGATTTTAACTCTTATCTTTGAGTTAGTACAGGGGGTAAATAGAGCCTATGTTTATATTGTTTATCAGTGAAACAGATTTATCCAGGGAGAACGGGCTTTCCGCTGCGGGAGCCAATGTAGAAGCGCTTCCTTATACGGCGCCGGCAGATGCGGATATGCTTTATTACGACAGACCAAGGGTCATCGACTGCATCCCGATCGATCCGTTCGGTCATCCTACTCCTGCCCTTGTGACCAAAGCTTCAGTGCTGGAGGGCCAGCTGCCTGTTATGAACATTAGGGCCGGCACATCAATTGCTCCGGTTGCTCCGTTCAGGGATTTAGGCGCATTGCCTGGCAGGGATCCGAGGATAGGTCCCGCCGTTCCCGAATTCTCAGATCTTTCTGAAAAAGCAGCCGATGCAGCAAAGGAACTCTCAGGGGCAGGCATAAAGAAGTTTGTCCTTGCCGAGTCCATTCCAGGAGGCCCGACAACGGCCCTTTTGCTTCTCAGATCTCTTGGGTACAGCGGGACAGTCTCGTCCGCGGGACCAGTGAATCCGATCCAGAAAAAAGAGGAGATATGGCAGGCGGTCGCATCAAGGCTTGATATCAAACCAGGAGGACTGAAGGGTATGGGACTTGCAGCTGCCGCAGAAGTGGGAGATCCAATGCAGATAGCAGTTGCATCCTTTGTATCTGCTTTGCCTCAGGATGCCGAAGTGGTTCTGGCCGGTGGCACACAGATGATGGCAGTTGCTGCTCTTCTGAGGGATATGAAGGTTACCAGGCCCTTGCTGGTTGCTACAACAAAATATGTGTGCAGGGATAAGACAAGCTGTTTTGTCGAATATGCAGAGAAAATCGGTGTGGATTGGTATTCTGCTCCTCTTGATTTTTCAGCATCTAGATTTCCGGGACTTGCTGACTATGAAAAGGGCTATGTCAAAGAAGGAGTCGGGATGGGCGGAGCAGTATGGTATGCCCTTCAAAACGGTGTAGAAATAGAGAAAATAACAGATAGGACAGAAAAACTTTACGAAGCACTGATTTCATAGTTTGTATTTTAAAAAATATGCAATAGGAATGTAAAAAGCGGCAGATTATTCTGTCGCTTTTGATGCCTTTAATGTTGAGTAGATTGCTGCAAGTAATATCAGAATTCCGCCAGCCAATTCGTTAAAAGAGGGAATTTCCGCTAAAAAGACTGCAGCTGCAGCTATTCCATAAACAGATTCAAGACTTGCAATCATTCCAGCGGTCTGAGCCTTTATGTTTCTCATCCCGTTGATAAACATCGAATGGGCTACTGCTGTGAAAAGGACTCCTAGGACTATCATCAGAAATATACTTGGCAATGTAAGAGATGGCCTGCTGAGGAAAAAAACAGGAAGTAGAATCAGAGAGGCGGCTCCTTGTTCGTAAAAAGCGATGATCCTGCCAGAGTATTTCTTTGCAAATTTTCTGTTTATTAGTGACAGTGCTGCATATGTAAGACTGCATAGCATACCCCATGCTATACCAAGGGTTGTGTTATTGGCAGTTTGAAATTCTGGGACTATTATCACGACCCCTGCAAACATTATACAGGCAGATATGACGTCTGCTATTTTGATTCTCTCTTTACACATGACAGGTTCTAGGAAAGTAATGAAAAGCGGATATGTTGAGAAGGTAATAACTCCTATAGCAACAGTTGAAACTTGGATAGATAGGAAAAATGCTGTCCAGTGAACTGCCAGCAGTAATCCTGCCGCTGCCAGAGTTGCGCAGTCTTTTATTGATTTAAGCCTTATTGCAGTCCCTTTGTACTTGAAAAAAAAGTACATAGAACTGCTTGCAAAAAAGACCCTGCCAAAAGCAATTATGACAGCTGGCTGTCCAACATACCTTGCAAAAAGGCCTGAAAGGCCGAATAGGACAACCGCTAAATGTATCTCAAGAAGGCTGATTGTATTCTCTCTCATTTAAATTACACCTGCTTTCAGAAGAGGATTAAAAACAATGATAAAAGACTGAAGAGGATGTAAGTGTAATTTATTCTGCCTTTTTACTGACGGGCCGATGGTTGCTTTACGCTATGCCTGAGACATTTTTGTGCTCGGATACTCTTAAACTATAGCAGGGAAAGGAAAGAAAGAAAACAGTCTTGGATTTATAGTGAATGCAGAGACATTGAGATATTTGTCCGAAAATCCAAAACACATAGCTGGAATGACTGCACAGGAGAAAGTTGTTTTGACAGGGGAGGATCTTTTGGAATCGGTCTCTAGGTTCTGCATCGAGTGTCTATTGTGATATCTGCATGTTATAAACAAAAAGTTCTTTCCTCCAGAGCTATTAAAAGCATCAGTGACGAACAATAGCACAAATAAAAGAAAAAATCTGCTGCAGTAAATTCTATTTATATAAGTGCCATTGCATGTGCTTAAGTTCGATTTATAGTATAACTTTGAAGAATAGGTTAAGCAGTCCGCCGGTTATTAGTGCTGCCGTTATCATTATCCCTGAACTCATCAGCATTCTTTTTGTGCCAAGCTCTTTCCAGAGTATTATGAAGGTCGCTATGCACGGGAATGTCATGGCGAGAACCACAACTGCGATAAGTGTCTGTGACGCGGTCAGATCCAGCGGGATGAGGAGCCCCATAGCTATGTCCTTCCTGAATACTCCCATTACTATAGGAATAGCTGTTGCAGGAGGAAGCCCCAGCACACCCTCAAAGATGGGCGAAAGCAATACTGCCAGCTTTGACATGACGCCGAGGGTATCAAGAATATTCACGAGGAAAATGCCAAGCAGTACGAGCGGTGTGGCTTCATAGAGGAAATCTTTTATTCTGAACCAGAGTTTGTTCAGCCACGCATTCATTGATGGCATCCTGTAGGGAGGTATCTCTACTATGAGCTCAGGACTGTAGCCTTTCAATGTCAGGTGCATTATCCTGCCAAGTACCAGCCAGACGCAGAAGAGAATGCCGTATACAGAGGCTACATATATCATTCCGAACTCACCCAATGTTGCCGAGAGCATTGCCTGGATCGAGACGCATGGAATGCCTACCGATATAAGTGTTGCAGCTATAAATCTTTCTCGTTCAGATTCAAGCACACGTGTTCCGAGGATACCGGGAACATTGCACCCGAAGCCGAGCAGGTTCGGGATTATTGCGTAGCCATGTATCCC
>JAQVPO010000037.1 GCA_028702015.1 Synergistaceae bacterium
TTCACCATCAGGCTTTCTATTGTATCGGCCTTTCTGATAAGTCTGCCGGTCCCGTCTTCTGCAATAAGGACTTCGGCAGGGCGAAGCCTGCAGTTGTAGTTGGATGCCATTGAATAGCCGTACGCACCGGCATTCTTCACGGCAACTATGTCTCCCTCTGAAACTGGACCGATATTCCTGTCCGAAGCAAGTATATCTCCGCTTTCACAGATGTTCCCGACTATAGTCGCCTCTCTTATCCCATTCGCTGTTTTTCCTGCGGAGAGGACTTCCATTTCATGATATGAATCGTATAGAACATGTCTCATCATTACGTTAAAACCAATATCGGTACCAACATAATACTTACCATAGTTCTCCTTCACTGCGTGTACCGTTCCAAGAAGCAGGCCGCATTCCGCTGGTATGTACCTGCCTGGCTCACATTTGAAATGAACATTTTTATTGTCGTATTTATCAAGGAAAATATCTATCTCATCAAAGAGCAGCTTGGATAATTCGCTGAGGTCCAGCCTTTTTTCGCTGGGTTTATACGGCACGCCGAATCCCCCTCCGAAATCTATGAACTCAAGACCCGGAAAATTTTCCGCAATGAGACCGAGAAGAGACCTTGCCGCATCAACATAAGGCTCGGCTTCAAGAAAAAGAGAACCAATGTGCTGGTTTATACCGACAAGCTTTAGGTCATATTTTTCAATGATCCTTCTGGTTTCCCCGCTGAATTCCGACTGAACGCCAAATTTTGTCCTATGCCCCGCAGTGACAACTTTTTCACAGTGTCCTGCCCCCATGCCCGGGTTGAATCTTACAGCAACTTTTCCTCCCGGGTTTATCTGACCGAACCTTTCAAGCTGTGAAAGTGAATCGACACTTACAAGTATTCCTCTTTCTATGCAGTAACTCATTTCTTCACATGAAACGTTATTACCTATGTAAAATATCTCTTCCGGAGCAAAGCCAGCATTCTGAAGCACAAATATCTCACCGGGTGACATCGCGTCTGCTCCCAGCCCCTCTTCGCGTATGATCTTCAGCAAAGAGAGGTTTGTGTTTGCCTTTGCAGAGAAACTCGGTTTTATCCTTCCGCGGAAAGCATCGGGCAGATCGCGGCATCTTTGTCTCAGTATGCTTTCACTGTAAACATAGAGAGGACTCCCAAATTTATTTAGCAGTTCCTGTGCTGTATCAAATTTTACAAACACTCTTATCACTCCTGTTTATGCTGATTCTTGCAACTCCCGTGCTGACGGCAGCCTGGGCAACTGCCCCCGCAACTGCAGGCACTACCTTAGGATCAAGGGCAGACGGAATTATGTAATTTTTTGACAGCTCTTCATCACTTACAAGTTCTGCAAGCGCCCGTGACGCAGCAAGTTTCATCTCTTCGTTGATCCTGGTTGCTCTCACGTCCAGCGCGCCTCTGAAAATTCCCGGAAAACCGAGACAATTATTGACCTGGTTTGGAAAATCGCTTCTGCCTGTCGCAACAACAGCAGCTCCTGCCGCCAGCGCTTCTTCAGGGAATATTTCCGGGGTTGGATTTGCCATTGCAAATATTACAGGATCCTTTGCCATCCTTCTGACCATATCCGGTGTTAAAAGGCCTGGCCTTGAAACACCAAGAAATGCATCAGCACCCTCTATAATTTCAGCCAGGGAACCTTTGGCGCCTGTTGGATTGGTTATGGCGGCAAGCTCAGCCTGGGCTTCTGTCATGCCTTCAGTATACCCTGTGCATAGAGCTCCGTGTATGTCGCATACTATTACATCCTTTGCACCTGCTGAGAGGAAATACCTGGCAATGGAACTGCCTGCTGCTCCCCCTCCGTTTATGATAAGCCTGGATCCCTCTATGGTGCGGCCTGTGAGTTTGAGAGCGTTTTTATATGCCGCAAGAGCAATTACAGCCGTTCCGTGCTGGTCATCGTGAAATACGGGGATATCAAGTTCTTCCTGCAGTCTCTTTTCTATTGCAAAACAGCGGGGAGCTGATATATCCTCCAGGTTTATTCCTCCGAATGATACTGCTATCTTTGAGACTATGTGAACAAAATCATCAACATCTTTCGTGCTGACGGCTATAGGTATCGAATCTATACCGGCAAACCTTTTGAAAAGACAGCTCTTGCCTTCCATTACAGGCATGGACGCCGCTGGACCTATGTCCCCGAGTCCAAGCACAGCTGTTCCGTCTGTTATCACTGCTACCAGATTGTTTTTTATTGTAAGATCCCAGAGCGCGTCCTGATCAGCTTCTATTTTCCTGCATGGCGCTGCAACTCCAGGAGTGTATACCAGCGCAAGGTCTGCCATGGTATCGATGGGGGAACGGCATTCAATGTTCAGTTTTCCTTTGAGTCTTTTGTGCATATCTAACGAACTTTCAAAAATATCCTTTACCAATATCAGCACTCCCAGCTATTTATTGTATTTTATTCTCTCTTATCAGCAGTATTTTAGCCTATTTTTTAATATTACTACTTCCGGCGTCAAGATGCTATCATAATGATTTACTTAATGTGAAAAAGGAGCTGATCCATATGGATAAAAAATCAATGCTTGAAAAGGCCTCCGCATTCCACGGACATACATGCGGAGGGCTGCTGATCGGCGTGTCGGCAGTGCATTACGCCATGGAGCTTCTTGGCACGAAAAATTCATCGCAGGATGAAGAAATAGTCTGTGTCGCTGAGAATGATTCATGCAGCGTGGATGCGATCCAGTCTCTGCTCGGGTGCAGTGCCGGCAAAGGCAATCTCATTTTCCGCATGAGAGGCAAGCAGGCTTTTTCCTTTTTCAGCAGGCAGACAGGAAAAAGCTTTCGTCTGGTCCTGAAAGATCTGACCTTCAATACTCATGAAGAAAAGAGAGACTTTATGCTCAACGCAGCGGGAGATGAGATTTTTGATGTAAAGGAAACTCTTTTTGACCTCCCGCCTAAAGCTGAAATATACAAATCGCAGAAATGCTGCATGTGCGGTGAGCTCACCGCTGAGCCATGGCTGAGGATCAAGAATGGCAGGACTGTGTGTATCGACTGTTTTCAGAAAAGCGGCCGGCGGATCTAAGTCAAAATACAAAAAAGGCCCTTCTTCTTCAAAAAGATCAAGGGCCTCTCTCATCAGGATATATTTCTGCACATGAAACCCGTCAAAGGATCTCAGCTATCTGAACAGCGTTAAGGGCAGCTCCCTTTCGAAGATTATCAGAGACTACCCACATTGAGATCGCATTTTCCAGGCCCGTATCTTTCCGTATCCTTCCAACATATACAGCGTCTTTCCCTGCTCCTGCGGCCGGCATTGGGTACACCGCCTTCTGCGGGTCATCCATGACCACCACGCCTGCGGCATTGCGAAGTATTTCCTTCGCCTTTTCCGGAGCAAGTTCCTTTTCAAACTGGGCAGTAACGCTTTCTCCATGGCAGCGGAATACCGGAACACGCACTGTGATGCCGCTCACTTTAAGCTGAGGCAGATGCATTATTTTTCGTGATTCGTTGACCATCTTCCACTCTTCTTCTGATATGCCGTCATCATCAAATGCTCCTATGTGGGGCAGAAGATTGAATGCTATCTGATGAGGATATACTCCGTCGCTGTCACAATCTCTTTCGGAAAGCACCGCCTCGGATTCTTTTTTCAGCGTTTCGACAGCCTTCATCCCAGTTCCTGCAACAGACTGATATGTGCTTATATTTACATATTTAAGCCCAGCCTCTCTGTGGAGGGGATAAAGGGCAACTACAGCCTGTATCGTAGAACAGTTTGGATTTGCAATTATCCCTTTGTGTTCACAGGCATCCTGCGGATTGATCTCAGGAACGACCAGCGGTACATCTGGATCCATCCGCCATGCTGAGCTGTTGTCGATAAGTACTGCGCCTGAATCAGCAGCGACAGGGGCCCATTTCTTTGAAGTGACCCCCCCTGCTGAAAAGAGGGCAATATCTATATTTCTGAAAGATTCCTCGGATACTGCTTCCACGGTAAATTCCTCTCCCCTGAAAACAACTCTGCTGCCTGCCGATCTGGGGGACGCGAGAAGCCTGAGATTTGAGATAGGATAATCCCTCTGCTCGAGAGTCTTTATCATTTCCCTGCCGACCAGCCCTGTCGCTCCCAGGACAGCTACAGATCTCATTCTTTCCATTAAAAAGCAGCCTCCTCAATAAAATGCTCGTGCAGTGCTTTCACTGCATCTTCGGCCCTGTTTGAACCGACTATACAGGTCAGAGCAAGCGCTGTAGAAGCTATCATTTCAATATTTATCCCCTCTTCTGCAAGCACAGTGAACATTTTTGACGGTATCTCCGGGTGATTCGCAATCCCTGCACCTACTATTGTTACCCTTGCAATTTCTGTATCAAAAGAGACTCCCTGGGCTTCGACCTCCCTGCAGATTTCGCGTGAAACCTGAATAGCGGTCTCAAGATTTAATTTTTTTACGAGAAAACCTATATCGTTTACTCCGCCCCTCATGTTATTCTGGATTATCATTTCAGCACCGACCCCGTTTTCCGCAAGACTGCTGAAAAGGCGCGCAGCAACACCCGGAATATCCGGAACTCCCAATAAAACGACTTTTGCAACCTGTGAATCATGCACCACTGCCTTTATTACAAGGCCTTCTGTCACCGGATTACTCATCACCCAAGTACCCTCCTCTTCAGTAAAGCTGGAACCGACATAGAGCGGGATCTCATAATGAGCCGCCATTTCAACACTGCGGGCCTGAAGAACATTTGCTCCCTGCACTGCCATTTCCATACACTCTTCAAAGCCTATACTCTCTAGCTTTCTGGGATTTTTTACCACACGCGGATCTCCTGTCATTATGCCCCTAACGTCTTTGAGCAGCTGGCAGGATTCCGCACCCAGTGCCCCGGCAAGAGCAACTGCGGAAAGGTCCGATCCGCCTCTCCCGAGTGTTATTACATCGCCGTCATCTGTAACAGCCTGAAATCCTGTTATCACTGCCACTGTTCCTTCATTCAATGCCTTTTCAACGTTTTTGGGCTCTATGCCATATATGCGTCCTTCCATGGGAAAACCTCGGGCCTTTATACCAGCCTGCAGGGCTGTATAGGACTGTGCTGGAATACCGAATTTCTGTATTGCCAGAGCCAGGAGTGCAACGCTTTGCTGCTCTCCTGTCGCAAGCAGCTGATCCATTTCTCTGCCATTGCTGGTGTTTGCAACATCTTTGGCAAGGGCCAGAAGATCGTCTGTCATGTTGCCCATCGCTGAAACAACAACTGCAACCCGGTACCCGCTGTCACGAACTTTCCTGACTATCTGTGCAACATGCCTCATTCTTTCCGGGCCTGCAACGGAGGAGCCTCCAAATTTTAAAACCGTGAGAGGAAGAGCCGCATAATCCATCAATTATTCCCCCAGATCCTGTTGATATTGTCTTTAAGTCCCATGTCAACACTAAGCTGAGGACCCTGAGCGCTGCTGTCTAGGACAAAGAACTGAGACCTTACGCCATACTCAGTAAATGTCCTGCACATTGTCTCGGCAACTCTTTGAGTGGGGCCATTGACAAGTGCAATTACAGAAGGACCAGATCCGCTTATCGCTACGCTCAGACATTCAGGAAGCTCCCGGACCCGTGAAAAAATAACTTCTCCGCCGCTGAACAGCTTGCTTCTGTACTGCTGGTGCAGTCTGTCATCCATGCCCCATTTGAGATGATCCCATTTTCCAGTTGCCCAGGCAGCGGTAAGCAACGCTGCTCTTCCAAGATTGAAGACTGCGTCTTCAAATGGAACCTGTTTGGGAAGCGCTTTTCTTGCATCAGACGTTTTTACTCTTTCATCCGGAACCGCTACAACGCAGAGCACCTCGGGAGGAAGTGCAGGCAGACTGACATATCTCAGATTTTCACCATCCCAGCAGCTGACTACCATTCCGCCGAGAAAACATGGGGCCACATTGTCTGGATGACCTTCAATCTGTGTCATTACCCGAAGCAGTTCAGCTTCCCCAGCTTCGTATCCCGTCAGATATTTTGCTATCAATACCCCTGCAACTACTGCTCCGGCAGAACTGCCAAGTCCCCTGCAGAGAGGGATGATATTATGACACCATAGAGAAAACCCAGGCCCTTTGACTCCCCATTTTTTACAGGCCTCTTCGTAAGCCTTGACAACAAGATTCGCCGCGGGATCAGAAAGCTCTTTCGCTCCCTCTCCATGCGCCTCAATCTTGTATTCTTTTTCCGGCAGCAGGTCCATAACCTTGAATATATTGTAAAGAGAGACCGCCATGCCTATGGCATCAAACCCGGATCCCAGATTAGCACTGGTGGCAGGTACTCTCAGTGTAATAAGAGGGTTCAAGCTTTCATCACCTCCAGAAGTTCAGCAAGCGTATCTCCTATCTCTATCGGCCTTCCAACCTGCGACATCGCTGTATCAGGATCTTTCAGCCCATTCCCTGTAAGTACCATTACAACCTTGATGCCCTTGGGCAGGCGCCCAAGTTTCTTAAGTTTTACAAGACCGGCAAGCGGGGCACATGATGCAGGCTCAGCAAAGATGCCTCCCTTCGATGAAAGGAAATACTGAGCAGAAAGGATCTCTTCATCTGTAACAGAGTTGAACTCTCCTTCCGATTCCCTCACCGCGTCTTTGGCCAGATGGGCGCTCACCGGGTTCCCAATACGGATCGCAGTAGCAACCGTTTCAGGTTTCGGACACGGCTCACCTGTTACCAGAGGGGCTGCCCCAGCTGCCTGGAAGCCCATCATTTTGGGCAGTGCCTTAATTTTCCCGATTTCTGCATATTGCTTGTAGCCTGCCCAATAGGCGCTTATATTACCGGCATTGCCGACAGGTATCGCATGCCAGTCAGGAGCAGATCCAAGATCTTCGCAGACTTCCCAGGCACCGCTCCTCTGTCCCCAAAGACGATAGGGGTTTACTGAGTTGACAATGGCAAAGCCCTTTTCTTCAGCGGCTTCCCTTGCCATTTCAAGTGCCCTGTCAAAATTGCCCTTAACCGCTATGACTTCTGCACCATACATCAGAGCCTGTGCCAGTTTTCCAAGTGCAACTTTGCCTGCCGGCAGAAGCACATAGCATGGTATCTGTGAAGCCGCCGCGTATGCTGCCGCTGATGCGGAAGTATTCCCTGTAGATGCACAGACAAGAGCCTTGGCTCCTGATTCAAGAGCTTTGGCTACCGCCATAACCATGCCCCTGTCTTTGAATGAACCAGAGGGATTGCAGCCCTCAAGCTTTCCCCAAAGATCGATCTCAAGCTCCCTGCTTATACCTTCAATATATACCAGCGGTGTACTTCCCTCGCCCAATGTTATAAACGGCGTTTTGTCAGTCACAGGAAGAAGACTTGCGTATCTTTTAATAACCCCCATCTCAATTCCTCCTTAAAAAAATAAATACCGCCCCTGTACTAAGACAGGAGGCGGCATATTCCGCGGTTCCACTCCAATTCGGCCAGATCATTTAAAGACTCGCCCTCATTTGCGCTGTACAGGGCGCACCCTGATGCCTTATCTGTCCATATACCAGCTTCGGCACCAGCTCAAGGGTGGTTTTCAAAGACCAAGCAACCGGGATCTTTCAGCTCCGGCAAAACCGGGATTCCGTCTCTGTGAAACTTGTTGTCCCTTACTATCCCTATCATAGCTGTTCAAAAATTAAGTTGATTGTGAGCGTTTATACATCTACTTGGATTAATTGTCAAGTCTTTTTAATTAATTATCTCTGACAAATTACGCTGAATTTGACTATAATAACAGTGAGGAATAGAATCTACTCAAAGTAAAGTCTGACAGACCTGATCTGATTGAGGCGTGCCTGGTGTGTTTGTAGCTCTGCGCAAATGCAAAGGAGTGATCGCTGTGAAAATTAGCATGAAGGAATACGCTGAAAGCCTGGGAGTAAAAGCTGCCCTTTCATATCTGGAAGGGGATCCGGAAAAAAATATCCCCAAAGTTGTAAACTGGGTAAAAATGTTTGACAGAAATGGAATATATTCTGCTGCTTATCCTGTTCTTGAAAAAATTGCCTCTGATCCGCAAAACATCTGGTTCCAATTTATAAAGAGCCTCTATTCAGACATTGACACTCAGGTCAGAAAAAAGATTTTTACAAATTTTTTACTGCACTCTGCTATCCAGGGCTTCAGCCAGCGCTCAAAAAATGAAGAAAAATATAACTGCAATGTGCCCTGGGCCATACTTATGGACCCGACAAGCGCCTGCAACCTGCACTGTAAAGGCTGCTGGGCTGAAGATTACGGCAGTTCCATGAATCTAGAAAAGGAGATATTGGACAGAATTATCCGAGAAGGCAAAGACTTGGGCACATATACGTATCTTTTCAGCGGAGGAGAACCGCTGATGAGAAAGGATGACATCATCAGCCTCTGCAAGAAGCATGATGACTGCCTTTTCATGGCCTTCACGAATGCTACGCTTATAGACTCTTCTTTTACCGATAAAATGCTTGAGGTCAAAAATTTTGTTCCTGCATTAAGTATAGAAGGGTTCAGGGATGAAACGGATTTCAGAAGAGGGACGGGTACATACGATGCAGTTTTAAGCGCAATGAAGCTTCTGAAAAGGAGACAGCTGCCATTTGGCATCTCATGCTGTTACACAAGCCAGAACATCAGCTCTGTAGGAAGCGAAGAGTTTTTTGATTATATGGTGGAGATGGGGGCAAAATTTGCATGGCTTTTCACTTACATTCCAATAGGAGAAGAAGCGATGACCGAGCTGATGGTTTCAGCAGAACAGAGGGAGTATATGTACAGGCAGATTCGTAAATTCAGAAAGACCAAGCCGATATTCACTATGGATTTCTGGAATGACGGAGAATATGTCAAGGGATGCATAGCTGGAGGAAGGAGATATCTGCACATCAACGCCAACGGTGATATTGAACCCTGTGCATTTGTACACTATGCCGATTCAAACATAAAAGAGAAGAGTCTCCTGGAAGCTTACAGGGCTCCGCTCTTTATGCAGTACAGACAAAATCAGCCCTTCTGCAGCAATCATCTGCGCCCGTGCCCTCTGCTGGACAACCCCGATGCACTGGACTCAATGGTCGAATTATCAGGAGCAGCCTCAACATATATGGTAAAACCTGAAACAGTAAGAGAGCTTACTTCAAAATGCAGGAAAAAATCAGTCCTTTGGGCTGATACAGCAGATAGGCTATGGTCGGAAGAAAAAGGATGACATACTTATATACACCCCTTTGAAACAGCAGATATGTGGACATATAATTTATATATGA
>JAQVPO010000038.1 GCA_028702015.1 Synergistaceae bacterium
TCCGTACATAGCTCCGTAAATTACAACAACACCCTCATCTGTGTCGTGCCTGCTCCATTTATCATAAAGATCCACAATGTGCTTTGGATTGGTTCTGTGTATCGGTCCGTGTGCAGGGCATATTATCCGCGGATCAAGCCCGCGCACCTTCGCAATGGCCTTTTGAGTCGGGGAAGCATACCGGCCGACTATGTTGGCAAAGTAACGCAGGATCTCATATTCATAATGGACCATGTCGAGCTCATCATCAAAAATGCCTCCTTCAAGAGCACTGAACCCGCCGAAGGCATCTGTTGAGAACAAAACTTTTTCGGTCGTATCGTAAGTTACCATGCTTTCAGGCCAGTGCACCATAGGTATCATTGCAAAAGTGACCTTATGATGTCCCAGATCAAGGATATCTCCCTCTTTGACTTCTAATATGTTTTCCGTGATATTGTAGAAAGCCTCGATCATTTCCACGGTCTTTTTGTTGCCGATGATCTTCATCTCAGGGTACAGGTGGCGAAGCATCCTGATCGAACCTGAATGATCAGGCTCCATATGGTTAACTATGAGGTAATCTATAGTTTTTCCTGCAGGCAGAACAGATGTGAGCCTTTCTATATAGTCGGAAAGATTTCCGCTTTTGATAGTATCGATTATCGCAGTTTTATCATCGTTGATAAGATAGGCATTGTAGGATACCCCTTTAGGTAGTGTCCAAAGGCCTTCGAAGAGGTCTGTTTCCCTGTCATTGCCGCCTATCCAGTAAATTTTTTCTGTAATTTTTATTGCTTTCTGCATCGCTATACCTGCCTTTCGCGTTGTTTGCATTTATATGCATAATTATCCTGCAGCAACATTATAGTATAAGATGGCAAAAAACTAAAAACGTTGCAAATATGTTGGATGATAATTTTCACACAAGAAAGATTATTCTGATATTTATAAACTTGTATTTTTTAATCAATGGTTAATCGTTTTTTTAGCATCTAAAAGAAGGTGAAACAGTTCACGTAGAAGCGGCCTTCAAAGTATTTTACGTGTATTTACAAAAAAGCTTCCGAAATAAGTAAAAATATAAGCCTGACGAATATGTCTGAAAAGAACTGTCAAATGTTGCAATTTTCTTAAACCTGACTGATAATAGTACGGTGTGATTTTTTGCAACCCAAATTTAAGTGTGCAGGTGATCTGTATAAACGGTCACGAAATGTTTCTTAAGGAGGCGGAGTAAGTGTTTGACCCAAAACAGCTCCAGGACGTGGCAGAAGGCAACAAGGGTTATGAGGAAGCAGTAACCAAGGCTTTAGCGAAAAACCCTGAAAGGAAGGAAAACTTCACGACAGGCGGAGGAATCCCGCTCAAGAGGACATATACTCCTGAGGACATCAACGGTGTTGATTATGCAAAGGATCTTGGCTTTCCCGGAAAGTATCCTTATACAAGGGGAGTTCAGCCAACAATGTACCGCGGTCGTTTCTGGACCATGCGCCAGTATGCCGGATTTGCAACAGCAGAAGATTCAAACAGGCGCTACCGTTATCTCCTGAGCCAGGGAACCACTGGTCTTTCCGTTGCATTTGACCTTCCTACCCAGATAGGATATGACTCAGACGATCCAATGGCAGTAGGTGAATGCGGCAAGGTCGGAGTAGCAATAGACAGTCTTGCAGATGCGGAGATCCTGTTTGATCAGATCCCGCTTGATAAGGTCTCTACCTCAATGACAATCAATGCCCCTGCTTCTGTACTGCTTTCTATGTATATTGCCGTAGCAGAAAAACAGGGAGTTCCTATGAGTGCTCTGTCAGGAACCATACAGAACGATATACTGAAGGAGTATATCGCAAGGGGAACATATATATTCCCTCCCAAGCCGTCAATGCGTCTGATTACAGACATTTTTGAATTCTGCAGCGGCAACATTCCCAAATGGAACACCATCTCGATCTCAGGCTACCATATCAGGGAAGCAGGCTCTACAGCCATACAGGAAGTTGCATTTACACTTGCTGACGGTATTGCTTATATTGAAGCCGCAATAAAATCAGGGCAGGATCCAAATGTATTTGGAAAGCGTCTCTCCTTCTTCTTCAACGCTCATAATGATTTCCTTGAAGAAGTCGCAAAATTCCGCGCAGCACGCAAGATCTGGGCTAAGATCATGAAGGAACGGTTCGGTGTTACAGATAAAGGTGCCCAGATGCTTCGTTTCCATACTCAGACGGCAGGATGTACGCTTACGGCACAGCAGGCTGAGAATAACATAGTCCGCGTCGGTATTCAGACAATGGCGGCAGTATGCGGAGGCACTCAGTCTCTCCATACCAACAGCCTTGATGAAGCCCTTGCGCTTCCCACTGACAAGTCGGTTCGCATCGCCCTCCGTACCCAGCAGATCGTTGCATATGAATCTGGCATAACCAACACTGTAGATCCTCTTGCAGGCAGTTACGCCGTTGAAGCTCTCACCAAACAGATAGAAGAAGGTGCCTGGGAGTATATCAACAAAATAGATGAAATGGGCGGCATGATGACTGCTATTGAAAAGGGATATCCGCAGAAGCATATCCAGGACGCAGCGTACCAGTACCAGAAGTCCATAGAGACAGGAGACCGTATCATCGTTGGCGTCAATAAATTCCATATCGACGAAGATATGTCTGAGCGCAAACTCCTTAAAGTCGATGCGAGCGTAGGCGTCAATCAGATAAAGAAACTGCGCGAAATGAAAGAAAAGCGCGACAACGTGAAGGTCAAGGATTGTCTTGAAGCAATACAGAAGGGTGCCCAGGGCGAAGATAACCTTATGCCCCTTATCCTTGACGCGGTCCGTCACTATGCAACAGAAGGCGAGATATGCGGAGTTCTTCGCGGAGTGTTTGGCGAATATAAGGAAAACGTGGTTCTCTAGGATTCCTGGAGAGCTGATAAGGAGGAAAAAAAGATGGACCGTAAAATTCGCGTAGTTGTTGCGAAACCTGGGCTTGATGGTCATGACCGCGGCGCAAAGGTCGTTGCCAGGGCCTTCAGAGATGCAGGCATGGAAGTAATATATACAGGACTTCGTCAGACTCCTGAGCAGATCGTAGCCACAGCTATCCAGGAAGACGCTGATGCAATTGGAATAAGCATTCTTTCAGGAGCGCATGAATATTGTTTCAAGGCTATCATCGATCTTCTTAAAGAAAAAAACGCAAGTGATATCATTGTTTTCGGAGGCGGAGTTATCCCCGAGACAGACTATCCTACGCTTCTGGGATTTGGAGCCGGAGCTATATTCGGACCAGGAACACCTACCACTGAGACTATTGCCTGGCTTGAAAAGGCAGTAGCAGAGAAGAGAGCGAAAGAGGCATAGATTATGAAACCAACAGTTATCGACCACATCGGAATAGCAGTAAAAAACATCGATGAATCACTAAAGCTCTGGGAAGCCACTCTCGGTATAAAATGCCATGGCGTCGAAGAAGTCGCTGAACAGAAGGTAAAGACAGCATTTCTGCCGCTGAAGGACACAGAAGTAGAACTTCTGGAACCTACGAGTCCTGAAAGCCCTGTAGCCAAATTTATTGAAGCTAAGGGCGAAGGCATACACCACATGGCAATAAGAGTGGACGACCTTGAGGCGACACTCGCGGAGCTTAAGGAAAAGGGTATTCGTCTTATCGATGAAAAGCCGCGCCTGGGCGCAGGCGGTGCAAAGATAGCCTTTATCCACCCAAAGGCGACCGGAGGCATCCTGCTCGAGCTGAGCGAACGCTAATTGCATAGTTAATAAAGACCCCCGTACTGTATACGCAGTACGGGAGTCTTTGCTAAAAAGCACCGAAAGTTCCAGAACATCAAGGAGGTTAGTAGTAATGGCAGACAAGACGATTGACGAACTGTGCGCTAGTCTCGTAGAAAAACGGGAAAAGACTGCACAGGGCGGTGGAGCAAAGGCCATTGCCAAACAGCACGAGAAGGGCAAGATGACCGCACGTGAGCGGATCGATGCACTTCTCGATCCCGGTAGTTTTGTTGAGATCGATGAGTTTGTTGAGCACCGTTGTGTAAACTTCGGTCTTCAGGATTCAGTTTTTCTCGGAGACGGTGTAGTTACTGGGTATGGAACAATTGATGGCCGTATCGTATATGTATTCAGCCAGGACTTCACAGTAATGGGCGGTTCCCTTGGCGAAATGCATGCGAAAAAAATCTGTAAAGTACTAGATCTGTCCCTTACCAACGGAGCCCCCTGCATCGGCATAAACGATTCGGGCGGCGCACGTATCCAGGAAGCGGTAGACGCGCTTTCCGGATATGGAAACATTTTCTTCAAGAATGTCAAAGCGATCGGTGTAATACCACAGTTTTCCATAATAGCCGGACCATGTGCGGGAGGAGCTGTTTACAGCCCTGCGCTGACCGATTTTGTCTTTATGGTAGATAAGATTGGTATCATGCACATTACAGGCCCTGCAGTTATAAAGGCTGTAACAGGCGAAGACGTCACGTCAGAGCAGATAGGCGGGGCCAGAGCCCATAACGCTACTTCAGGCTGTGCCCATTTCTTTGCGAACAATGAATCTGAATGCTATGCACAGGCAAGAAAAGTCCTGAGCTATCTGCCCAGCAACAACATGGAGGAACCTCCTTTTGTTGAAACTGGTGACGATCCTGCAAGGATGGATACTGCCCTTCGCGAAATAGTGCCCACCAACCCGAACAAGGGGTATGATGTGCGCGATGTCATTAAAAAAGTTGTTGACAACGGCGATTTCTGCGAGGTTCAGGAAATGTATGCGCGTAACATAGTTACCGGCTTTGCGAGAGTGGGCGGAAGATCTATAGGCATTATTGCTAACCAGGCCAAATTCATGGCAGGATGCCTTGATATTGATGCCTCTGATAAAGCAAGCCGCCATATCCGTATATGCGATGCATTCAACATCCCGATAGTTACATTCGAAGATGTTCCGGGATACCTCCCCGGACTCAACCAGGAAATGGGCGGCATCATCCGTCACGGTGCCAAGCTGCTCTACGCTTACAGCGAAGCTACAGCTCCGAAGATCACCATCGTCCTTCGCAAGGCTTACGGCGGATCATACCTTGGTATGTGCAGCAAAGACCTTGGTGCAGATGTAGTTCTTGCGTGGCCGCAGGCACAAATCGCAGTCATGGGAGCCGAAGGCGCGGCTAATATCATTTTCCGCAAAGATATCGAAGCCTCAGAGAACAAAGAGGCTACGAGAGCGCAGAAGATCGAAGAATACAAAGAAGCCTTCGCAAACCCATACTGTGCTGCAGCCCGCGGTTTCGTCGACAGGGTAATCCTTCCTGAAGAGACAAGGCCTGCACTTTATCAGGCGCTTGTTATGGCCGAGTCAAAGTGTGAGCTTCGTCCAAAACGCAAACACGGCATCCTGCCCAACTAAGGGGGCGTATTGAATGACAGAAAGCGCAATAGCTTCCCATTTCACAGGTGTCGGCGGCGGTCTTGTCATGTCTATGATAGCCTTCAGCGTTGTTTTCCTGGTTATTATAGGTCTGATGTTAATAATGATGGGCATGAAACATGTCTGCAAGGCTATTGATGGGTTTAATAAAAAAGCCCCTGCAGCCCCTGCCCCTTCTGTGCCTGCGGCTCCTGCAGCCAAAGCAGTGGCTGCTCCTGCAGCAGAAGATGACGGAGAGATCATGGCTGTTATTTCTGCTGCTATAGCAGCTATGTGCGGAAATACAGCAAGAGTGGTTTCTTTTGCTCCTGTAAAAGCCCCGGCAGGATCAAGCTGGAAATTTGTCGGCAGATTCCAGAACGCCGAAGGTTTTCAGGACTAACAACTAACTTTTACATAATATTTGAGGAGGTTTTTCTCTGATGGCACGTAAGTACAGAGTTACAGTAAACGGTAAGGCATATGACGTAGATGTAGAAGAAATGGGAGCAGGAACACCTGCACCAGCAGCACCTGCACCAGCAGCAGCGCCCGCACCTGCGCCTGTTGCAGCAGCACCCGCACCTGCAGCACCTGCACCGGCAGCGGCACCCGCAGCTGGCGGCGCTGGCTCTATTGAAGCCCCTATGCCCGGAAAAGTCCTTAAGGTCCTTGTTTCACAGGGAGCTCCTGTAACAGCCGGCCAGCTCGTTCTCATCCTCGAAGCAATGAAGATGGAGAATGAGATCTTTGCCCCTGCGGCAGGAACAGTCACTCAGGTTGGCTGTAAGGAAGGAGATTCTGTCAATACTGGCGATACTCTCCTCGTTATCGGTTAGTCTGCGTTAGCAGCACTTTCCAAGGAGGGACATTAAATGGATCTATATTTTACCGCGTTGAAAGGCGTTGTTGAGCAGTCGGGCTTTGTAGCCCTTAACGTACCTACGCTTATCATGCTTATGGTATCGTTTGTGCTGCTTTACCTCGCCATCGCAAAGGGTTTTGAGCCTTTGCTCCTGATGCCGATCGCTTTCGGGTGTCTGCTTGTCAACCTGCCGCTTTCCGGCATAGTTGATCCCGGCGGATTCCTCTATTTTGTAAAATTCGGTATCGACCATGAACTCTACCCTGTTATCATCTTCATGGGAATAGGTGCGCTGACCGACTTTGGACCGCTTCTTGCAAACCCGATAACCTTCCTGCTCGGAGCTGCGGCACAGATAGGAGTCTTTTTTGCCGTTTTCGGAGCTATGGCTATGGGATTCACGATCCAGGAAGCTGCAGGGATCGGCATAATCGGCGGAGCAGACGGGCCTACAGCGATATATCTTTGTGCCAAGCTTGCAAGAGGCATACTCCCTGCAGTTGCGGTTGCAGCTTACAGCTATATGTCACTGGTTCCGCTTATCCAGCCGCCTGTTATCAAACTGCTGACAACGAAGAAAGACCGTTCGATCAAGATGGAACAGCTTCGCCCGGTAACAAGGACAGAGCGTATCCTCTTCCCGATCGTTTCAACGATTGCCTGCGGACTTATCCTTCCTGCCTCGGTGCCGCTTGTCGGGATGCTCATGTTCGGCAACCTTCTTCGCGAATGCGGCTGCACAGAGCGTCTTTCGCTTGCTGCACAGAATGAGGTGCTCAATGCCACTACCATATTCCTTGGCATTTCAGTTGGTGCTACGATGAGTGCGGAGTCATTCCTTACCCTTGCAACTATCAAGATAATTGCATTGGGCTTGATTGCATTTGTCTTCAGTACTGCCGGAGGAGTATTGTTTGGTCAGGTAATGAAAGTAGTCTCTGGCGGAAAGATCAACCCGATAATCGGTGCTGCCGGAGTTTCAGCAGTTCCTATGGCAGCACGTGTCTGTCAGAAAGTAGTATCGAAAGAATTCCCGGGAAGCTATATCCTTATGCATGCGATGGGACCCAATGTTGCCGGTGTTATCGGCACTGCTGTTGCAGCGGGAGCTATGCTCACCCTTCTTACTCAGTAAGTCGAGCACCGGCAATAAGCAACGCTAACTTCACAACATTCTAAAGAGGCCGCTCAGCGTATTTTAATACGCCTACGCGGTCTCTTTTTTCATGTTGCATCATTATCGCCGCTTCTTGCCGGCGCTCAGAATGTTATATCAATAAGCAACGCTAACTTCACAACATTCTAAAGAGGCCGCTCAGCGTATTTTAATACGCCTACGCGGTAGTCCACCTCTTCATGTCGTTTCGTTCCCATTTCATTTTGTCTGTGCTCATAACGCTCCCTCTGTGAGCAACGTAATTTGAAGCTTTTCATCAAAAAACTTGCCTTAATATTGACGATGACCTAAAAATTATCATAATTAAATTTTTATCTGAAATCCATAAACTGTATTCAATAATTACTGATAAGTTTGGTTATAATGTTAAAGATTTGATCATTATGTTTGGGGTGTTTGTGTTGAAGGATCAAGATATTTCATTGTGTTCTTCTCTTTTCGCAAGGCTTTTTATCCCTTTCGGGATGGGGTATTTTATTTCGGTTCTGTTAGGCAGCGCCAATGCGATAATGTCGCCCATACTTGTGGAGACGTTTCTGCTATCGCCGGCTGATCTGGGTTTTATGACATCTGTCTACCTGATCTCTTTTGGAATAGCACAGTTCCCGCTGGGAGTTTTTCTGGATCGCTATGGAGCCAGAAAAACACTTGCGCCATCAATGCTTTTTGCTGTGCTTGGTGCTGTAATATTTGCGCTTTCACAAAATATGTGGCATCTGATAATATCAAGGATCCTGACAGGAGTAGGGCTTTCAGGATGTCTTATGGCCGCATTCAAAGCATATTCCGACTGGCTTCCTTCGGAGCGTCTTCCTGTCGTCTACAGTCTCCAATGTCTTGCGGGCGGCATAGGCGGGATGGTTTCAACTAAGCCGGTAGGCTTTGCAATAAGTATTTTTTCTTGGAGATATACCTTCCTTTTTCTTGCTGCAGTTACTTTGCTTATCGCGTTATCTATATGGTTTGTGCCCCCCAGGGACAAATATTCCGGCAAGAAATACAGCCTATCGTTTGTAGAACAGCTTTCTGAAATGCTGTCGTTTTTTATGGATACCCGCTTTTGGTCTGTTGCTCCGCTAGTGATTACTGCTCAGAGTATGATGTTTGCGTATCTCTATCTATGGGTCGGCCCATGGATGAGGGATGTTGCCATGATGGAGGTCGCAGAGACGGGCGAATATATGATGTACGCATTTACCGGTGCAGCGGCAGGATATTTCCTTAATGGTATCCTTGCTGATTTTTTTGCGAAGAAGAGATGGTTTTCATGGGAAAAAATGTATCTGTATTCAGGAGTTCTGCTTGTACTAGTTACAGCTTTTATTACATTTGAAAATGGACGGGCCTCTGCCTTTTTATGGGGAATAGTAATGTTTCTCTCTACTATGACAATGATAGCTTTTCCTATAATGAGAAATCTTTATGATGACAGTGAGGTAGGCAGAGCACTATCTCTTCTTAATTTCATGATATTTCTCATCTCCTTTATACTGCAATGGTTCATCGGAGTGGTCCTTGATTTTTACCCAGTCATCGATGGACGTTTCTCTGCACGAGGCTATCAGCTTAGCCTCGCTGTGATTGTTATCCTGAACCTGTCTGCTGTTGTTCATCTATATTTGGGATTGAAAAAACGCCGTATAATATAATTGGTTTTTTATAGGGTGTGTATGGTCCGGTCTTTCGTTATATGATCTGATTTTTGCAGCGCTGGCTTAAACTCTGCGGCAGAAACAGCAGGAAGGGCCGCTGTTTTTGCTGTTAATATGAAAAAGGAGGAACCAGATGTTTAAAAGATATGAAATTGAAG
>JAQVPO010000039.1 GCA_028702015.1 Synergistaceae bacterium
GCCGCAAAATCCATCGATCAGGCTAAAAAAGATGATGCTCATTACATGGGTCTGATGAAGAAAAAGGGAGTCAAGGTTTATACTTACACAGACAAAGAACTTGCCCCGATCCAGGAAGCTATTTCTAAGAGCTGGGTGAAACTTGAGGCTAACATGGGCAAGGAGCTTATGAATGAATTCCGCAAGCAGTTTGCCCCTAAGAGCAAATAGTTAAAAAAGAATTATAGCTGCAAAGAAAAAGGAGAGGCAGGCTCGTTAAGACCTGCCTCTCTATTTATATCTGTTGAGATATTTGGGGTCTTTAATGATTTTTAGGATATCTTCTGCGGCACAGGGTCTGGAGTATTTTTCAATTCCTTCAGTAAGGTTTTTTAAAACATCTTTATTTTCAAGAATTTCCAAAGCTTCCTCTGATGTTTTGCTGCAGTCTCTCAAGCGTTTTGCAGCATTGCTGCGGCATAGCAGATCCATGTTGAGCTCTTCCTGACCCGGAATGGGTTCCATAAGAAGAAGCGGAAGTTTTGCAGAAAGAGCTTCTGACAAAGAAAGCCCTCCTGGCTTTATCACAGCGAGATCCGAGGCGGAATAGTATTCCTGCATGTTATCTACGAAAGACATTATCCTGATGTTTTTATTTAAGCTGTATTTTGAAGATAATTTTTTATATAGCGGCATGTTGTTTCCGCAGATAACCAGGGTTTGAATATCTTTTTCCTGAGCAAGGGAGCCAGCTGCATCTATAAGAGGCCCAGCTCCGATCCCCCCTCCTGTTATGAGCACGGTCTTTTGGTCCTGATTAAGGCCGATACGCTCCCTCGCAGCTTTTTTTGAAATCAGGCGGCTGTATTTTTTTGAAACAGGTATTCCTGTGTTGAAAACGTTGTTTATTCCGTCAGCCCTATACTGTTCAACGGCAGCATCGCTTGCAGTGAATGATGCAGAAAAGATGGGGTTTCTCTGGAACCTGTGAGTAATAAAATCAGTATTTACATAGAAAACAGGAATACCCAGACGATTCCTTTCAGCAAAAAGAGAGGCCCCGAAATAGTGTGTGAATACAACGGCATCCGCCCCGAAAGATGATACTATTTCTTCGATCCTGGGCAGATAGATGCTGCATAGAAGCGAGTGGATATTGTCAAATATGGAGGCCTGTAAAGATGTTTTATCTGACCCCCAGTAAAACCTTCCCCATATCCACGGCGCATGGCGTGCGATCATAAGATATCCGTTTGATACAGTGCCGCGCAGCCAAAAAGGCAGCACGTCAAGGACATCAAGGCATATTGCAGAATTTTCAGGATCGCTCTCCAAAAACCATTCTTTTAAATTTTCAGCAGCGGCTTTGTGTCCCGTTCCTTCGGAAGCGTAAAGAAAGGCTATCGATTTCAAATTTTATCAAGTCCTTTGAATATATCCCCAAGTGTTACATTGGGGGCCTCTGTCCTTTCTTTCTCCTGTTTTATAGCTGCGAGCACGGTCTCGCGTATCTGTTCTTCATTGTAGTTGTAGGGGAAATAGAGCGCGGCGGCATCGCCGTGACCGCCTCCTCTTATTTTTTTACCGTCTTTGAGCAGATTGATTATTTTGCCGGCAAGTCCATCGCGGCTGCGAAGCGAAAGAGCCCAGTCACCGCCGGCCCTTTTGGTTGATACTGCGGCAAGCATCGGAGGATTGGGATCTCTGTCAAGTATCAGACCGCAGAAATCTGAAACATCACCAAATTCCAGCAGTCCGTCTCCAACAAAAGATAGGTCGTTGCCCGTCCTTAAGATACTGGTTTTTGCCTCCTCAAACCTTTTTTCCTGACGATCTACAAAATTCTGAGCAGCATTTTGTTCTCCTGGAGTCAGAGCGGCAGAAGGATCGGAGATAAGTCTCATAAGAACGCCCCATGGTCCACATATCGTTACAAGACCCTGCCAGAGGCGGCTCTCAGGGATTTCTCCAAGCCAGAGATCCCTGTCATTAGTTAGTTTTATCAAAGGTTCGATAGAGACAAGAAGCTTTCTTTCCTGTTCATCCAGTGCATGCTTTATGAGCCATTTCCAATATACCATGGCAGCGCAGCATCCCGTGTCGACTACCGCCCACTCTCTGTTGCCATATCTGTCGAATGTGCTTTTATGGTGGTCAAACACGAAAGGGATCCCTCCTGAAGGGAAGGTCCTGTCTATCTCATCAACCGTATAATCTCTCTGACAGAAAAGATCAAGAACGAGAAACTTTTGACCCGAACTGAGAGATTCCATTATGGCATTATCGACTTCGCCGTAACCCACGAGGGAAACTTTTACAGGCAGTCCGGAGCCCCTGTTTGCATACCAGGCAAGAGCTGCAGAGACAACGCCGTCCAGGTCGGTGTGGCTTATTATGTGAAATATATTTTCAGACTGCATTGACCGTTCCTCCCACAAGAGGCGAATTAAAACATAATTTTACAGCATCGTGATCTAAAAAGACATCAGAATCGCTTTATTGCGGCCCAATTGGGCTCAGGTTATAATCAAACTGAAGCGTTGCAGAGATGATAGATCCCAAAAGGAGCAGGAAGAATGACAAAGGCAGTAATTGATATCGGCACAAACTCAGTAAAATACCTTCTTGCGGAGATGGACCAGGCAAAGAACTTTATTTCAGTAAAGGACATAGTAAGTATAACGAGGTTAGGGCAAGGACTGAGAAAGGAAGGGCGTATCAATCCACCAGCATTCAGCAGGACTGCCGAGGCTGTTGCCGAGTTCGTTCTTGATGCAAGAAACAATGGAGCAGACGAAATTCGTATAGTTGGCACAATGGCCCTTCGTACCGCATCCAATGCCGAAGATTTTTCAGATGAGGTTATGAAGCTTACGGGGATAGAGATGAAAGTCATTTCGGGTAAAGAGGAAGCGGCACTTTCTTTTTCAGGAGCTGTATCAGGCTTCGATCTAAGAAATGTTAAGAGTTTTTGTACTTTTGACATCGGCGGCGGAAGCACGGAGCTGGTTTTTGCAGAAAAAGGGAAGATCATTTCAAGTGTCAGTATTGAAACGGGAGCGCTTTTGCTTACAGAAAAAAATCTTTCAATGGATAAAGTCCTTAAGAAAGATATGGAAAGGGCTGAGGATGAATTAAATCAGCTTTTTGACAGCGTAAAGCTTCCTTTTAGTATAGGTATGATCATTGGGATCGGAGGAAATGTTACAAGCATGGCATCTGTTTTCAGAAAGCTTTCTGAATATGATCCTGAAAAGGTACACGGAACAGAACTGCCGGAAGAGGAAGTCGAAAGGCAGATCAAGGAATATTCAGCTAAAAGCCTTAGAGAAAGACAGGAAATACCGGGACTTGACCCAAAGAGGGCTGAGATAATACTTGCAGGCGCATGTATTCTGAAATATATAATGAAATTTTGCGGCAGCCATAAAATAATTGTCAGCGACAGAGGTCTGAGGCACGGCATTTTATACAGTATGGCTGAAAGAAGAGAATATTATAGGAAATAGAGTTTAATAAATAGAAGAGTTTTTCGAGACTGGGGGTGTGTGAGACGGAAGCGATAGACAGTTTTGTGCGCATAATAGGCGGTCTCGCACTCTTCCTTTACGGTGCTCAGGAAAGTTCCCGTTTTTTCAGGCAGGATATCAGCGGGGATTTAAGAGCAGGCTTAAAAGAAGGGATCGGCAGGCTTACAAGAAATAAGCGGAGATCTTTTCTCTTTGGAGCTATGCTTGCTGCTGTGGCACAAAGCAGTGCTATCGCTATCTCTTTCGGTATCGGTTTTGTAGATGCAGGGATACTTTCGCTTGCAGATTCACTGCTGATGATAATGGGGGCAAGCCTGGGAGGGACGATGGTCTCCATTCTCCTCAGTTTCAATATCTTTGATTACGCTCCAGTCCTTTTTGCAGGAGCCTTTTTTTTCAGCAAGCTCGGCAACAGGAAAGTGCGCCTTATTGCAGGAGTATTAAGGTGCATCACGATAATTTTCCTGGGAATGATGTTTTTAAGAATGGGAGCCGGCTCGCTCTTTGAAGACGCAAGGGCCAGGGAGATAGCTTTGTCCTGGTCATCTTCTCCCTTGCTGATGGGAGCAGCGGCATTTGCCTTTGCTGTGATCTTTCAAAGCAGGTCAGCGATAATAGGTCTTGGGATAGCCTTGGCCGTTTCGGATGCGCTTCCTGCGGCATCAGCTTTGCCGATGGCCCTGGGCGCTCATTTTGGGGCATCTCTTATCGCTGTCATATCAAGCTTCGGAGGCAGGCTGAGCGCCAGGAGGATGGGATTCTGTGCATTTATTTACTATCTTGCTGGCTCAGCTGCCTTTATTTTTTTGATACAGCCTGTCCACAGACTTTTAGCGGCCGCTGGCTGCAGTGTAGTCCAGGAGCTGGTTTTCGGTCAGATAATGATCGCTTTGTTCAATATAATGATTTTCCTGCCTTTCCCTTCTTTGCTCAGCGGTCTTTCCGTACGCATGATCCAGTCTTCCGGAGAATTGGATCAAACAATGTATATTGAGGATGAACTCCTTTCAGTCCCTTCCGTGGCAGTCCTGCTCCTTTCGAGGGAAATGGCAAGGCTTTCCAATTACCTTGAGGCCTATCTGCAGATGCTGATGATACCCTCAGAGAGGAACGCGTTTCTTTTTAAAAAGCTTCCGGCCGCTATTGAAGAGCTCAGTGATTCATGCCAGGACTATTCCTACAGAATAAGCGTGACGGGAGAAGATACGAAACTGCAGAACAAATTTGTATCGGTCAGCAGGACGATGTCGATACTCCGTTCCATGTCAAAAACACTTTGCGGTGAGATAAGCGAGATACTTTCAGATGAAGCAGCTCATTATACTCTGCAGGAAAGGGCTGGCATTGATCTCTGGAACGAATGGTCTGGGCTTTCGGGAAAAATAATGCGCATAAGCCTAAGGGCTTTTGTAATAGGGGAAAAGGGACTTATAGAGCAGACCAGGGCGCTTGAAAGAGAATATAGTGAAGTATGCAGGAAAATAAGGGATCAGATAACCATCAGTTATTCTTACGGCAGAGATATTTCAAAGGCGATCAGAGTAATATCATTGATGCAGGCCTTCCTTGGGATGTCGAAGATACTGGCGGAAGACGAAGAATTACATAGAATGCCAACCAGCACAGCCCCATGTGAAGAATACCAATTTGGAAGGGATGGTATGGATGTCTGAGAAAAAGAATGAGGATAAAAATCAGAATAGCGTTCAGAATTATCTTTATGCCTCTGATAAAGAAAGGCTTCAGGGGCTTGTGAAAGACATGTCAGATAATGCTGCAGCCTCTATTGAAAAAGCTGTGCATGCACTTAAAACAAAAAACATTGAGCTGGCCCAGAAAGTTATAGATGGAGACGATCTTATAGACGAAAAGGAAGAGCAGGTAGATCAGGAGTGTCTTTATTCGATCGCGATGAGGCAGCCGGTAAGAGAGGATCTCCGTTTTGTATATTCAGTGATGAAGATCATAGTTGATCTTGAAAGAATAGGAGACCAGTCTGTCAATATTGCGATGAATGTTATGGATATTCCGAAGGGCTTTAGTTTTCCAGAAGAGATCGTACCTCTTGCGGAAGACAGGGCAGCAGAAAATATCGGGATGATACAAGAGGTCATGAAAGCTTTTGCGGGAGAAGATGAAACCGTTATCTGCAGGGCAAGGGAGCGCAGAAAGAAGATCAAAGACCTGAGAAGAAAAGCTGTATCAGAGCTTGATGACCTTTTAGAGTCCGACACCATGTATGATAGTGATAAATTTAGGCTCTTCTGCACGGCGATACTTGTTCTGAGACATCTCTCACGTATTTCTGATCATGCGCTGAACCTTGCAGAGAGGGTCTCCTTTATAGCTACGGGGATATCACCGCTAACACTTAAAAGGGCACAGGAAAAAATTGACAGACTGTAATTTCAGCGGCCAAAGAGGGCTGAATCGCCCTTGAGCCATTTAAAAAGCTTTTTTAAAAATATCGCGGCTATGATGCATCCAAAGATATCTCCTACTGGAAAAGACATCCAGATCCCCCATATGCCGTAAAAACGCGGTAGGATTATAAGAGGCAGAAAAAGGAAAACGGCGTGACGGAAAATGGAGAGGGTTATGGCCTCTCTTGCCTTTCCAAGCCCCAGCAGGGCTGAGTTTGTTATTATCGTAACACCCATGAAGATTATCCCGATATAGGCTATCCTCATTCCTGGAACTCCAATAGCCAGCAGGTCAGGATCATCATTGAAGAGCAGGATCATCTCTTTTGCGAAGGTCTCCGCTGTTGCAAAACTGAAAATATACAAAGAGGTCACCATGAATATCGCATATTTTATTGCCTTTATCACCCTGTCAGGCTTTCCTGCACCGTAATTGTATCCTATCACTGGCTGGACAGCCTCGCCTATTGCAAGGGCAGGAAGAAAAAGTATTGAGTCAAGGCTGAGGAAAACTCCCATTGCGGAGAGGCCGATATCACCGCCGTATTTCTTTACCATATTGTTCATCAAAGTCATATAGAAGACAAAAGATAATTCTGTTATAAAAGGAGAACTTCCTACTGCGCATATTTTTTTGATCACCTTGATCTTAAGTCTGATTAGGAAAGGAAGCTTTATTCTCAGGGGGCTTGATCCTGAATAGAAGAACATCAGCCCGCAGACCGTTGCGGCTCCCTGTGAGAGAACTGTCCCCAAAGCTGCCCCTTCTACCCCCATATTCATTTTTACTATAAAGAGGGCATCAAGCAGGATGTTCGAGAAAGCCCCTAGTATCTGTGTTGCCATTGCGTAACGTGGGTTTCCGCAGGCTCTTATTAGGGAATTGATGCCGTGCCCCATAAGCGCCAGGGGACCTCCAATAAGTATTACCCTCAGATAATTTCTTGAAAGAGGCAGGATCTCTTCACCTGCGCCGGATAGCTTAAGCAGAAAATCTACTCCGTATATACTGAGGCCCATCCCTGCAAAGCCGACAACAGCAAGTAGGGCCAGTGTATGGGCAAGAGCCTGTTCAGCCGGGCGCTGTTTTCTTGCTCCCCTCAATATTGCCACCCGGGAGGCCCCGCCTATTCCTATGAGAAGAGAAAAGGAAAACATTAACAGCATCACGGGAAAAGAGAGAGTGATCGCTGCCAGTCCGTTTGTTCCTATGTATCGTCCTACAAAAATCCTGTCAACAATGTTGTATATAGCGCCGGCTATCATTCCTACCATAGCTGGAAAGGCAAAATGGATCAGAAGCTTTGGGATCTTTTCCTGATCTAAGGATATTTGCTTGTTTTCTGTCTTTGCAGGCTGAGTTATTGTAAATACAACCTTTCGTATAAAAACCAGGATTTTTATATAAAGGAATGTCTGAGTACGGCCTGACTCTAGAATATAATGCTGTCTAAGTCAACACAGCTTATCTCTGCAATGTGTCATGATATCAGCAAAAGACATGCGTACCCATAGTAATACAGAATATATGCAATTATGTTCTATCATTCTGATGACTTAAAACACACTTTTCTGATCTGAGTTTCTGTCTGTCTGAATAAAGAGCGGATGTCAAAATAATGGCAGGATGAGAAATTTAAACAAAAAACTATATCTCAGATAAACAGGCGGTCTTCTCTTGTTGAAAAGACCGCCTGTAAAGAGTCTTCATATGCTTAATTATTATTTGTATTCGCTGTAGGAGGCTCCTTCAGAAGCACCATAACAGTACGTGCAAGTTTTCCCTTTGTAAGCACCTTGTCGCCGACTAAACTGTCTGTTATTTTTTTATAGCTTTTAATATCTTTTTTGAAAAGTTCTTCGAGCCACAATGAAAAATCACTCACAGTAACAAGCCCCTCAAGATCCCTTTCCGGAAAATGCTGTTTCCCGAAGGCTCTTCTGAAAGCGTCCCTTACTTCTACCCAGTGAATTTCGTCATATACACCGAAGACCTTTTCTGTCAGAGGGTCCATGTAGCCGTACAGCATTGCAGCTTCAACTCCTGCCCATGAGACGGAATAGACAGGGACATCTTCAAAAACAAAAAGAGAAAGCCTGCTCTTAGCCCTCCAAAGCTCTGTCTGAATATCCAGAGGGCGCAGCTGCCGGGGCTGGACTTTCTGAATTACAGAGAGTGCTGCGATTGTCCCTGCCGCCTGTCCTGTAAGCATCGTAACAGGCTGCAGCCTTGTTGAGCCGTTTACGACCCTTGACACAGAGATATTTTTCTCAGCAGCAAGAAGTCCGTCAAGCTTTTCCGGGACAAAGACCTCGAAAGGTATCTGGAAAAGACCTCCGTCTCCGTTCCAGTCATTTGGTATCTTTTCCGCTGTTTCTCCAAGATCCGCTTCGAGGTAAATGCTGTCATTCTTACCGTGGATGTCTATTGGATATTCCCCGAGAGCCAGGCTGTGCGGGTTGGAAATACGAGTCCTGCCCAGTTTTTCATCCCTGATAATGTCATCGACTGTCATAGTCTGTATGCCAACCAGTCTCCTGCTTTCCCTGATATATGGGAAAGGCGGGAAGAGAGAGAGTATAGGACGGTATTTTTCAGGAAGCTCCGCCCAGTCTGTCCAGTCAGTGCTGAACCAGCCGCCATAACCCTGCCTGTCGTCAACAGACCAGTCGGACATGCCAAGTTCCGTCTGCATGTAGTATAGGAATGCGAGGGTTTTAAGCATGGCTTCCCTTGTAGCAAGAGCCCTGAAATTAGGGCTTTCAAGAAAATTTACAGATAGATTTGGAGAACTGCCATTTTGACCGGGATAATCATTTGCCCAGTTTATGGCTGTTTTTGTGATCCTAGGCCATGTTTCCGGCTGGCCACCGTCGATAAAAGCGCCGCTGTTTGAAGGATCAGGGATAGCGCGATAAGCATTGTGCACGACAGGACTGAAAGGATAATCCCCGGGCCATGTACTCCCGTTTTTTCTTATTGTCATTCTGAATTTGAAGAGATGATCAATGTATCCTGGCGGAGGTCCCTGAACCTTTAGCTCGTGCGGCAGTCCGTTTTTATATTTTTTTATTACGACAGGATATGTTATATCCTGTATTATCGCATTATTTCCTATGTTAGGCGATACTGAGTTGCC